>JBBUIR010000057.1:0-1055 GCA_038055245.1 Patescibacteria group bacterium
AAGAAGCAATGATGCCAGATAGTGAATTTGTGGAAATGCTTGAATACGGAATGCCACCCACTTGTGGTTTTGGTTTTGGTGAATTACTCTTTGCTTTCTTGGCTGATAAGCCTCTCCGCGAAACTCAATTTTTTCCATTAATGAAGCCAAGGAATTCAGAATAAGAATTTTCAATATAATAAAAAAAGCTAAAGAGCGTTTCTGAGATTTTGTATTATTTCTGTAAAAAGTCAATAGATACGTAGGCGAATTTACACTTTGGAGTTATCCACAGGTGGAGCTTGGCTTCTTTTTTGTCTGTGGTTTATAATGTTAATCAAGTGGGAAAAGGTGGGAAAAAGGTGGATAACTAAAAAATAATAATTTTATGCTCATAGGCGAATACATACATACAATAGATGAAAAGAATCGAGTTTCTCTGCCGGTAAAATTCCGTAAGGAACTTGGCAAGAAAATTATTATTACACCCGGACTCGACCAATGTTTGTTTATTTTCACGACTGCCGAATGGAAAAAAGTTTCTAAAAGACTTTCTGACTCAGATTCTGATCTTTCTTTTCTCAAAGCGGACAAAAGAAGTTTCAACAGATTTATGTTCGGACGAGCGGCTGAAGTGGAAGTGGATACTATTGGAAGAATTTTAATTCCAGATTTTTTAAAAGATAGGATCGGATTAAAAAATTCGGCTGCAATAATCGGAGTAGAAGATAGAGTTGAAATTTGGAATGACAAAGTGTGGTTGCAGTACAGGGAAGTAGTGGAAAAACAAGCGGACCAATTAGCAGAGAAGTTAGGTAATCGTGAGAAATAAGATGGAAAGTGTACACAAGACTGTTCTTTTAAATGAAACAATAGAAGGTTTGCTTGCCCCGCAGAAGGCGGGGAATAAAGAACTCATTGTAATTGATGCCACCTTCGGCGGCGGAGGACATAGCAAAGAAATTTTAGAAAAATATCCGGATGTAAAAATAATCGCGCTGGATCAGGATAAAAGTGCTTGGAATAAAGCGAAAGATAAATTTAAGGGTTTGGAAAAAAGAATTTTCTTTGTGAAT
>JBBUIR010000058.1:0-2379 GCA_038055245.1 Patescibacteria group bacterium
ACTTTGCGTATTTATGAAATGTTTATGGGTCCGTTTGAAGAGTCGGTAGCCTGGAGTACGGAAAGCATTATTGGTTCTAGAAGATTTATAGAAAAAATTTGGAGAATTGGAGAAAAAGTTTTGAAACAGAAAAATTCTTCCGGCTTGACCCTTCCCGGGGTACCGGGTGGGACCCACACCGTTCAGAATTCTTCTATTTCAAAACTTTTAAATAAAACAATCAAAAAAGTTTCGGAAGATATAGAAAATATGCGTTTTAATACTGCAATTTCTGCAATGATGATACTTGCTACTGAAATGGAAAAATTGAGTTCTATTGATATAGAGGATTATAAAAAATTCCTGCAAATTTTAGCTCCATTTGCCTCTCATATCACAGAAAGTGTTTGGTCTGATTTAGGAGAGAAAAAAAGTATTCATCTTTCGAATTGGCCAAAATGGGATGAAAGTTTAGTAAGAGACCAGGAAGTAAAAATTGCCGTGCAGATAAATGGTAAAGTTAGAACTGAAATTATAATTCAAATGGATGAAAAAGAAGAAGATGTGAAGAAAAAAGCTCTTGCGAATCAAACTGTTTTGAAATATACAGCAGGTAACAATCCCAAAAAAATAATTTATATTAAAAATAGAGTTATTAACATTTTGAGCTAGAAAGTGTATTGTTAAGTATAATTGGTTTGTAGTATAATGACGAGTATCAATAAAGTCGTTAAAGCTTTTATTAATGTTTTTAATAATAATATAAAAATATGTTGTCAAATATTTTAGATAGAATTTCTTTTTGGTCGCTTTTTGTAGTAATCGTATTATTACCAGTTTTCTTTTTGCCTTTCACTCAAATTCCAATTGAAACATCTAAAGGCTTACTGTTAGTAATGGGTCTGGTTATTTCAATTATTTTTTGGATAGCGGCTCGTTTTTCAGATGGTAAAATTAGTGTGCCGAAATCTTGGCTTTTACTTTCTGGTTTTAGTATTCTTTTGGTATTTCTTATTTCCGCTTTATTTTCTTCAACTTTTAAAGTATCTTTTTTTGGCACAATGCTTGATGTTGGTACTTTTTATTTTATGTTGGGAGCGTTTCTTTTAATGTTAGTTTCTTCTATTGTCTTGAAAGATATAAAAAATGCGAAGGCAGTTTTCTGGGGGGTAATTATATCTTCTTTCGTTTTGTTTGTATTTCAGGGTTTACGTTTATTTATGCCTGATTTATTGTCACTGGGAGTTTTAGGCGGGAAGACAGATAGTATTTTAGGGTCTTGGAATGCGTTTGGTCTTTTTACTGGATTTTCCACTATTATGTCTCTTTTTGTAATTGAATTTTTTTCAATCCCCAAAATAACTAAATGGCTACTGGGAATTTTGATTTTATTTTCAATTATATTATCCGCGGCGGTTAATTTTTCATTGATTTGGGAACTTCTTGGAGTTTTTGCCTTAATTATTTTTGTTTATAAAATTTCATATTCTTTGGGTGAAAAACAACAAGAAGAAGGAAGTGAAGAAAAACATTTTCCAGCTTTTTCTTTTGCTGTAGTTATGATTTCACTTCTATTCTTTATGTCGAGCCAATTTATTGGAGGACTTTTGCCAAATAGTTTAGGTTTAGCAAATATTGAGGTTAGGCCTTCTTTTGGAGTCACAATGTCAGTGACTGGAAAAGCTCTTATGAAAAATCCAATTTTAGGCGTGGGTCCGAATAAATTTGGAAAAGTATGGGCAATGTATAAACCTCAAGTTATTAATACTACTCAATTTTGGGATACTTCTTTTAATTTTAGTTCAGGTCTATTGCCGACTTTTGCTTCCACTACCGGAATTTTAGGTATTTTATCTTGGCTTGTATTTTTTGTTCTGTTTATAATTGCCGGTGTAAAATCTCTTTTTTCTAGCATTAAAAACAATACAAATTGGGGAGTAGTGGTATTTTTTGTAGCATCTTTTTACTTGTTTGTTTCATCTTTCTTCTATTCTACGGGTGGAGTTATATTTTTGTTAGCTTTTGCTTTTGCTGGAATATTTATAGGTTTATCTTCTTCTGGTCACCCAACAAATAAAGAGATTTCAATGTCATTTTTAGATGATCCCAGAAAAAGCTTTTTCTCTATACTTTTTCTTGTATTATTGATGATTATTTCTGCGGCTACTGGATTTAAATATATAGAACGACTAGCTTCTGTTTCGTATTTTGGAAAAACAGTTTCCGCCTCGACTGTTCCAGTTGCTGAAGATTCTATTATAAAAGCTATTTCACTGTATCAGAACGATTTATATTTACGTACTTACGTGCAAGTTTATCTCACAAAGATTAATTCTATAGTTGCTAAAGGATCTTCTTCCTTGTCTGAAACAGATAAAGCTGATTTGCAAACAAGTTTTG
>JBBUIR010000059.1:0-7108 GCA_038055245.1 Patescibacteria group bacterium
TTATATAAAACGTTTGGCGACTCGGTTGCCAAGTTGACTAATCCATCTTCTTTTTTGATTTTCTTACAGACGGAAGCCTTGCTTCCGTCTTGAGGAATTAATTTAATTTTTCCATCTATAAAATTAGGCAAGATTTTTATCAAAAGTTCTCCTCCGATTTTTATCAAACGTTTACGCAAATCTGGAGCTTTTTCTTCGTTTCCTATTTCTATTTTTTCTTGAGCAATAATTGGTCCAGTATCCATTTTATATTCCATTTTTTGGATAGTGATGCCTGTTTCTGTATCTCCATTTAAAATAGCTGATTCTACTGGAGAAGCCCCTCGGTATTTTGGCAGTAGTGAATAATGAATATTTATAGAACCAAATTTGGGCAGATTTATAATATCTTCCGGAATTATTTTTCCATAGGCAACGACAATACTAAGTTTGGCAGGCTCTTTAAGGTCGGACATTAAATTTTCCCCTAAGTTGAACTTAGGGGAATTTCCCCTAAGTTCAACTTCAGGGATAAATTCTTTTAGGTCTTCTGGCTGTAAATACGGAATATTATTTTCTATCGCCCAAATTTTTACCGGTGGGGGAGTGATGAGCATTTTGCGTCCTTGGGGTTTATCGGGCGCAGTAATAATAAGCGATGGCATATAACCATTTTCTTTTAGAATTTCTAAAGTTTCAGATGCTACGTCTGGCGTTCCCCAAAATACAAAATTTAAATTATTTTTTTGCATTATTCTTGTACTTTATAAGTTAATTTGGTAGTTCTTCTTTTATGTTCTTAGCATGATCTATAAATAGTATGCCTTTTAGATGATCTGTTTCGTGTTGAAAAATTTGCGCAAGTAATCCAGATGCGCCTCTTTGGAACTTTTTACCATTTTCATCATAGGCTGTGATTAATGCCTTTTTTGATCTGTGAGTTTTTCCATATAACCATCTTACAGAAAGACAGCCTTCCGGTAACCATTCTTTTTCACGAGACAATTTTGAAATTTTTGGATTGATAAAAACTAAATCTTTTGGTATTTCTTTTTCTGGTATAAGGTCGAACCTTTTTGAATTCTTAAGGTCCGACCTTTGTTCTTCTAAAAAATTTTTATGAAAAATTTTTCCAGACACGACAAAAATAGATAATTTATATCCTATTTGTGGGGCAGCAATAGCTACTCCATCACTTTGGCTTTTAAGAGCAGAAGACATTTCTTTTAATATTTTTTGTATTTTGGGAGTAGTAATTTCTTTTACAAGTATTTCTTTTGTATTTTGTCGTAAAACCCTATTTTCTTTTTGAACTATCTTTTTCACAATTATTTAATTTCCTTCAAATATTCTAAAAGATTTTTTAATTTTATAGTTTCTTGAGACCTATTAGACATATCACGTATAATTACTGAATTTTCAAGCGCTTCTTTTACTCCAAAAATAAGCGCGTAAGGAACATTTAATTTTTCAGCAATTGCCAACTGAGAACCGAGACTATCTTTTGAAATTGATTGAGCAATAGGAACATGCGCTTTTCGTAGTATTTCTATTATATTTAAACTTTTTAGTTTTGCTTCGGAACCAAGCTGAATGAAATATATTTTAGGTTTTTTCAGTATGCGAGGGGAGAGTTTCTTATACCAAGAAGATGCAATAATTCTATCTACTCCAATTGAAAAACCTACTGCCGGCACATCTTTTTTACTACCGATTTGGCGCGCTAAATAATCATATCGGCCACCTCCAGCTAAAGTCAGCGGTGTTCCGTCTTCAGCGCCTGTCTGTTCTATTATTTCAAAAACAGTACGAGTGTAATATGAAAGTCCGCGCACTAAATTTTTATTTATATTGTATCCTATGTTCATTTCTTCTAAATATTCCAATACTTCCTTGAAATGTTTTTTACAAGAAGCGCAAAGGAAACTTATTGCATCCGGCGCATTTTCATTTACTTCTTTTGTTTTTTCTTCTTTAGAGTCCAATATTCGAAGTGGATTTGTTTTTAAGCGTTCACGATCAATGTGAGCCAAATCATTTATATGTTTTCTGTAATAACTTATAAGCTCTTTAAGATATACATGTCGGCATTCTTTATCACCAATGGAATTAATATCAACGGAAAGATTTTGAGCCCCTGCTTCTTCTAAAATACTCATGCCGACTTTGATTACCAGAGCATCCACGATGCTTTTATCACTTCCTAAGGAATCCAAATCAAATTGCCAAAACTGTCGATAACGTCCACGTTGAGGATTGTCATGTCGAAAAACTGGACCATATTGATAAAACATTACAGGTTGGGGCATATTTTGCATTCCTTTTTCAATATAAGATCGCATTAGTGATGCTGTATGTTCTGGTTTCAACGCTAAATGGTCTCCGCCTTTGGTTTTAAGCGTGTACATTTCTTTATCCACAATATCTGTTCCTTCACCAATACCTGAAGTAAAAATTTCTACGTGTTCTAATATTGGTGTTTCAATTGGTTTAAAACCATAATAG
Organism: Patescibacteria group bacterium; assembly: GCA_038055245.1. GTDB lineage: Bacteria > Patescibacteriota > Minisyncoccia > Phycocordibacterales > UBA9973 > UBA9973. Next base: position 2,485 of record JBBUIR010000059.1, read on the forward strand.
ACAGCTACTTCTTGAGCTTTCTCAAAAAATCCTTGAAAATTATAATATTCTTCGTTGACAATATCTCTCATTCCTTTTGGGGATGTTAAATTTTTAGTTTTAGCTTTGGCATTTTTTGATACTGTGTGTTGTTTCATTTTATTATTCTTTATCATTCGATTTGTTTATTCTGTTTGTTTATAATCGCCTGGTAATACATCTATTTTAGTTATTGGTAATAAACGTAAAAATACTTTTCCTATTAAGAGTTTTCTAGACACGGCGCCCCAATATCTTGAGTCAGAACTAGCAGGCCTGTTATCGCCCATTACAAAATATTCGTCACTTTTTAATTCAAAATGTATGTTATTATTGGCAGTATTTTTTATATAAGATTGGTCAAGCGTAAATCCTGAAAGATGTTCTTTGTTTATTATAGTGACTGTATTGCCTTTTATATCTATTGTTTCATTAGGAAGTCCAATTATTCTTTTGATAAAAAATTTTGTTTTATCATTTGGATATCGAAAGACTACAACATCATCTCTTTCTGGATTTCCCAATCTATAAGATATTTCATCAACTATTAAATATTGTCCGTCTTCAAATGTGGGAACCATAGAAGAGCCGGAAACTATAAAAGGCTGGGCAATATATATGCGTATTGGAATAACTATAGCTATCGCTATTAATGCAAAACGCGCAAGTTCCCAAAATGATTGCTTGTCAAATTTTTCCCCGCCCGTGTGGACAAGTTTAGTTTTTTCTTCTTCCATTGTTGCATTTTAACACAAAAAAGTCTTGACACAATATAGAGAGTTGTTTTTTAATAATAAATTAAACCTCACCTCCTAACCCCTCTCCAAATTTTAATTTTGGAGAGGGGAAAGCCTGCTTAATGGCAGGCTGGGGTGAGGTGTTAAAAATTAATTTATTTTATGTTATGCTGTATATTATGAAATTAATAGTTGGTTTAGGAAATCCTGGTGAAGAATATGAAAATACTAGACATAATACTGGGCGTATTATGGTAGGAATGGTTGAAAAGAAAATTAATTTTAAAGATAAGATCAGATTTGTATTACCAGATAAATTTATGAATAATTCGGGTAAAGTAGTCGCACCTTTAATAAAATCTAAAAAAGATTTAAAAGATCTTATTGTGATTTATGATGATATAGATCTACCGATAGGAAAAATGAAGATTTCTTTCAATAGATCGTCTGGTGGGCACAATGGTTTGGGTTCTATAATTAAAGCGTTAAAATCCGAAGAATTCTTGCGTATTAGGATTGGCACTTCACCAGCTACTCCGTCCGGTAAAATACAAAAGCCAAAAGGGGAAAAAGGAGTATTGAATTTTTTACTTGGTAAATATAAAAAAAATGAATTAGATGAACTTAAAAAACTTTCCAAAAAAGTAACACAAGCTTTAGAAACTATTTTTACAGAGGGAAAAGACAAAGCAATGAGTTTGTATAATTAAACAGCTTAATTACTGATGCATTAGCAAGTTGAATTCAGCATTACGAGGTTGTTGACATTTGTGTTATGTATGCTATACTATGGTTAGTTTAGTACATTAAATAACATTTTTTTTAACTCATCATAATTTGCGGAGGTTTATATGAAGACTGTATTGCTTGTTGTTTTTTCTGTTTTTATTTTTTCTGATCAAATTTTCAGTCAAAATATTGTTTCAAGAAAAAATAATTTTTTGCCATACCGGGATCTTATTACTAAAGGGCAAAAAGAAGAAATTCTTTTTAATCTTCAAAAAAATAAAGAGGTTCGTGTTGAACAAACGAACCAAGATTATCAAGTTTTTAAAAATGGTTATATATATGCAACAATTGGTAAGTATCCAAAGTATTCAAGTTTAATGATGGGTTCTTCTAAGGAAACTATTTCTCTTTTTGAAGTGAGATGTTTGGAAGATAGACAGGAATTTTTTGGAGTTGACTTAGTGTTAAAGGATATTGAAGGTCAATATAGAAGACGTATTAGAGTAGAAAATTAAATCATCCGTATGGGGAACAAAAAATCCGCATGCGGATTTTTTGTTCCTAGACCTCTTTTACAGCTTCTATAATAATACTTTTTTCGCCATTACGAACAGAAACTTTTCCAGAAAAAGCGATACATTTTTCAGGAATGAGTATTTCTACAGATTCTTTAAATATGGAAGGGAAAACGACTGCTTCTATGGAACCGGTTAAGTCTGAAATTTTTAAGAATGCCATACGGTCGTTATTTTTAGTAATAATTTGCCTTGAAGTTTCTATTATTCCGGCGATGGTTATTTGTAAACCATTACCAACCTTTTCTTTTATTTTTTTAATATTCATATCTCGACTTTCTAATTTTTCACGTATGCGATCAAGTGGATGTCCTGAAATATAAAGTCCTAATAATTCTTTTTCCCAAAGTAATTTATCTGCTTGAGTCGCAGGAGGCGCATCTTTTAATTTAAAAGCTTGATTTTCTGTTTGTGGTAATCCACCAAAAAGAGAAATTTGATTTTCATTTTTATTGCTAGATTCTTTATTATATAAAAGCATATCTTCAAGATTAAAAAGAAAACATCCTCGATCTCCCCATTCATCCATACTGCCTGATTTAATTAATGCTTCCATTGATTTTTTATTTAAATTTTTATGTTTGATTCTGTTTAGAAAATCAGTGATTGATTTGAATTTTTCATTCAATTTTCTCTCAGCTATTATAGCGTCGGCAATATCAGTACCCAAATTTTTAATCGTATAAAGCCCGAATCTTATTTTTTCACTGACATTTTTTTCTTCATTTCTAATTACAGTAAAACCCCCGTAACTTTCATTAATATTAGGAGGAAGAACTGGAATATTCATATTTTTACACTCGTTGATTATTTCAGATATTTTTTCTACATCACCTGATTCAGCAGTTAATATAGCCGTCATATATTCAACAGGATAATTTGCTTTCATATAGGCCGTCTGATAAGCGACTCTACCATAACTTGCTGCATGAGCTTTATTAAAACCGTAAGCTTGAAATGGTTCAAAAAGTTTCCAGAGTTTCTCGGCAAATGCAGGAGTTTGTCCATTTGAAATAATACCCTTTGTAAATTTTTCTCTTTGCGCCGCCATTTCTTTAGGAATTTTTTTACCGACAGCTTTACGGAATTTATCCGCTTCTTCCCAGTTATAACCAGCGAGTTCTATAGCGCAAAAAAGTAGGTCATCTTGATAGACAATGAGTCCATAAGATTCACCTAAGAATTTTTTCATTCTTGGATCTAAATATTTTACAAGGTTTCTATTGTGTTTACGTTTAATATATTCTGGAATTGATTCCATAGGTCCTGGGCGATAAAGCGCGACCATTGCATTAATGTCGTGGATTGAAGTGGGTTTAAGCTCTTTTAAATATCTTGTCATACCATCACCATTTAATTGGAATAATCCTTCCGTCTGACCACTGGCCAAAAGCGCAAAAGTTTTTTTATCGTCCAGCGAAATATGTTCTATGTCTATGTTTATATTGTAAAATCTTTTTACTAAATTTATACTATCAGCCAAAATAGATAAGTTTCTAATGCCGAGGAAATCAAATTTTAAAAGTCCCGCTTCTTCAACGCTATACATATCATATTGGGTAATTATTTTTCCACCTTTAGGATCAAACTGTGTAGGCACATATTCATAAAGAGGTTTTGGGGCAATAACAACTCCGGCAGCGTGTACTGAAATATGTCTAACGCAACCTTCTAATTTTTTTGCTAAATCTATTATTTTTTTTGTGTCTTTTTCGTCTTTATATGCTCCTTTTAATTCCGGTATCATTTCTATGGCATGTTCTATTGTCATTGGTATTCCTTGTGAACCTATTGGAATCATTTTAGAAAGTCTGTCGCCTATGGTATAAGGATAACCTAATGCTCGAGCGACATCACGCACTGCGCCACGCGCCATCATTGTGCCGAAAGTTCCAATTTGCGCTACCTTATCTTCTCCATATTTCTGTTTGGTATATTCTATCATTTGATCCCTCCTATTATCGGCAAAATCCATATCAATATCCGGGGGAGATGGGCGGAATGGATTTAAAAATCTTTCAAACGGAAGTTTGTATTCTATCGGATTCACATTAGTAATGCCGAGAAGGTAAGTTACCATAGACCCAGCGACTGAGCCTCTAATTGTGGTTAAAATTCCATTATCTTTTGCGTAATCCAATAAATCGTCAACTACCAGAAAATATGGCGAGTATCCCTTTTTAAAAATAATTTTAAGCTCGTATTCTACTCTCTCTTTTATTTCCGGAGTTTGTTCTATGCCGACATTTTTAAAACCGGCATAAGTAAGCTCGCGTAATTTTTCGTCATAAGTTTTTCCTTCTTCAATTTTAAAATCAGGAAAGACCCAATTACCGAGTTCCAATTCCAGATTGCACATATCAGCTATTTTTTTGGTATTTGTTACGGCTTCGGGAATATCCTTGAAAATTTCCAACGCTTTTTCGGTATCAATTAAGGAAAAATCATCATCTGAAAATTCAAATTTAGATGCTTCTTTGCTGTCGCCCTGCGTATTTATTTGAAGCAACGTGTGGTGCGCTTCATGATCTTCACTGCATGGATAATGAGAATCTTGTGTCGCAA
>JBBUIR010000060.1:0-2437 GCA_038055245.1 Patescibacteria group bacterium
TTATATGGAATCAAGTGAAATTAGATCAAGATTTTTAAAATTTTTTGAGGCTCGTGGACATAAAATAATACCATCTTCTTCCTTAGTACCCGAAAATGACCCTTCGGTGCTTTTTACAACTGCTGGAATGCAGCAATTTAAACCATATTATACCAATCAAAAAGATGCAGAAAAAGATTTTGGCAGTTTGAATGTGGCTACAATTCAAAAATGTATACGTACCGGAGATATTGATGAAGTTGGCGATTCTACTCACCTGACTTTTTTTGAAATGCTGGGTAATTTTTCTTTTGGTGGATATGGTCGCAGAGAAGCGATTCAATATGCGTACGATTTTATTATAAAGGAACTTGGTCTAGAAATTTCTTATGTTACTTTTTATAAAGGAAAAAAAAATGTTCCAAAAGACAAAGAGTCGGAAAAAATTTGGAAAGAAATCGGAGTTAAAAATATTAAAGAAGAAGGAGAAGATGTTTTTTGGGGTCCGACAGGAGATTCAGGTCCATGTGGTCCAACAACAGAAATTTTTTGTAAAAATGCTGATGGAAAAGATGTTGAAATTTGGAATATTGTTTTTAATGAATATTTTTGTGAGGCATCACGTGAACAATTAGATAAAGGTAAGGCAATTTTAAAAAAGCTGGATATTTTAGGTATTGATACTGGTATGGGATTTGAAAGATTAGTTTCTGTTGTTCAAAAGAAGAAAAGTGTTTATGAAACGGATTTATTTAATAATGAAAAAACCAGAGAGGAACGCATTATAGCCGACCATGTAAAAGCTGCACTACTTATTATTTCTGATGGTGTTTTACCTTCAAATACCAGTCGTGGTTATGTTTTGAGAAGGTTAATTCGTAGAGCAGTCAGGTTTTCTAAAGAATCACTGGAAAAAATAATTAAAGAAAATAAAGAAATTTATAAAGAAATTTATATTCTTGATGATAAAGGAGAAATTAAAAAAGAAGAACAAAAATTTAGAGAAACACTTGAACGTGGTTTAAAAGAATTTGAAAAAGGTATTGATCCGTTTATTTTAGCCACTACCTATGGATTTCCAATAGAATTAACTCTAGAACTTGCAAATGAAAATAAACAGTCAGTTAATCTTGAAGACTTTAATAAAAAAATGGCAGAGCATCAAAAACTTTCACAAACTGCATCCATTGGTATGTTTAAAGGAGGGCTGGCAAATCATAATGAAAAAACAATCAAATTGCACACTGCGCATCATTTACTTTTAGCAGGATTGCAATCAATAGTAAACAAAAATATAAAACAGAAAGGAAGCAATATTACGGAAGAACGTTTGCGTATGGATTTTTCTTGTGATCATAAATTAACTGATGAAGAAAAGAAAAAGGTAGAAGATTTTGTTAATGATAAAATTAAAGCTGAACTTGATGTAATCCGCCGCGAAATGCCTCTTAAAGAAGCGGAAAAAATCAGCGCAGAAATGGAATTCGGGGCAAAATATCCGGATATAGTATCTGTTTATTTTATAGAAGACAAAGATGGCAATCAAATTTCCAAAGAATTTTGCGGGGGCCCGCATGTTTCAAATACATCTCTATTAGGTCATTTTAAAATTCAAAAAGAAGAAGCTGTTTCTGTCGGCGTTAGGCGCATAAAAGCCGTACTCTTATAGTTTTTTTATGGTATAATTGTATCTATGGGAATCTTTTTTAGACAAAAAGATAAGAAAGAATTAGCATTGGTTTTTGATGTTGGATCTTCTTCTGTTGGAGGCGCGCTTTTTGAAGTACAAAAAGATGGAATTCCTAAAATAATCCTATCTATTCGTGAACCTATAATTCTTGAAAACAAAATTGACATAGATCAGTTTTTATTTTTAGCTTTGAAATCAATTGAAATTGTAGCCGGAAAAATATGTATGATGGGTGTTGGAAAACCATCAAAAATTTTCTGTGTTCTTTCATCACCTTGGTATGCTTCTCAAACCAGAGTTATCAAACTTGAAAAGAATACACCATTTTTATTTACTTCAAAACTTGCTGATAGTTTAATTCAAAAAGAGATAAGTTTTTTTGAAGAAGAAAATTTAGCTAAATTTTTTCACAATGACAATAAAATTCGACTAATTGAATTTAAAACTATGAAAATTATGTTAAATGATTATGTAACATCTGATCCTTTGAATAAAAAAACTAAAAAACTTGAAATGACTTTTTTTATTTCAATGAGTATAGATCAAATATTGAAAAAGATAGAAGAAACGATATTTAAACATTTTCATACTGATAATATAAAATTTTCTTCTTTTATAATGGCATCATTTACTGTGGCGCGGGACATATTTGTGCATCAAGATAATTTTCTTTTAGTTGATATTGCTGGAGAAGTTACAGATATTTCTATGATAAAAAAAGATATGTTAATTAATTCTATTTCATATCCTTTAGGATATAATTTTATA
>JBBUIR010000061.1:0-1772 GCA_038055245.1 Patescibacteria group bacterium
GATGGAAAAGTAATTCTTTTTATTGATGAAATTCATACGATTGTTGGCGCTGGAGGTTCAGAAGGCACGATGGATGCTTCAAATATGTTAAAACCCGCATTATCTCGCGGAGAATTGCGGGCGATAGGCGCGACGACTTTAAAAGAATATCAAAAACATATTGAAAAAGATCCAGCTTTAGCTCGTCGTTTTCAGCCTGTTTACATTGATGAACCCAGCGTGGAAGATGCCATTACCATACTTCGCGGTCTTAAAGAAAGATATGAACTCTTTCATGGAGTGCGAATTACTGATGATGCCATAATCTCCGCTGTAAATCTTTCCACTCGCTATATTACAAATAGATTCTTGCCGGATAAAGCAGTTGATCTTATTGATGAAGCTTCTTCTTCTTTAAAAATTGCGCTTGAAAACAAACCTCCTGTTTTAGAAGACGCGCATAGAAGAATAATGCGTTTAGAAATTGAAAAAGAAGCGCTCAAAAAAGAAATTGAAAATGACACGAAAGATGGCAAAATTACAAAAAATAGAATAAAAGAAATAGAAAAAGAGATAGCAAATCTACATGAGAAAACGAAAGAATTAGAATTAAAGTGGCAAAATGAAAAAGAAACTGTTATTGAAATTCGTTCGATTAAAAAAGAACTTGATGTCATGCGTCTTTTAGCTGAAGATGCTGAAATGAAATCAGACTTATCTCGCGCTGCTGAAATACGTTACGGAAAGATACCTGTTCTGAAAAAAGATTTAGAAGTAAAACTTTTGCGCCTGAAAAAACTTCAAAAATCGCGAAGAATCTTAAAAGAAGAAGTTACAGCAGAAGATATAGCGGAAGTTGTAGCGCGTTGGACTGGTATTCCGCTTACCAAAATGCTTGAAGAAGATCGCGCAAAGTTGCAAAGAATGGAAGAAGAACTTAAGAAGAGAGTAGTAGGTCAAGATGAAGCTATAAAGCGTGTTTCTGATGTAATTCGTCGTTCACGCACGGGAATAGGAGATCCAAACAGGCCAAATGGTTCGTTTATATTCTTGGGTCCGACAGGAGTCGGTAAAACGGAACTTACTAAAGCACTCGCGCAATTTATGTTTAATGATGATAGCGCGCTTATTCGGGTGGATATGTCTGAATATATGGAAAAACATTCAATTTCAAAGCTAATTGGTTCACCTCCAGGGTATGTTGGTTATGACGAAGCGGGGCAGCTCACTGAATCTGTTAGGCATCGCCCATTTTCTGTAATACTTTTTGATGAGGTTGAAAAAGCTCATCCTGAAATTTTTAATATATTGCTTCAAGTTATTGATGAAGGAAGATTAACAGATGGAAAAGGAAGAGTGATTAATTTCAAAAATACTATTATTATTCTCACTTCAAATATTGGTTCGCAATTTGTAGAAAAAATGGAATCAATTGGATTTTCCAATAATTCTGACAAGCAGGATTACAGCAATATGAAAGAAAAAGTTATGGAGGCGATGAAAGACCATTTCCGACCGGAATTTATAAATCGTCTGGATGAAATTATTGTTTTTGATATTCTCTCGGAAGAAGCCATAAAAGAAATAGTTAATTTAAGAATGAAAGTGGTAAAAGACAGACTTCTTGCAAAAGATATAGATTTCAAAATTTCTGATGAAGCTCTCTCATATTTGGCGAAGGAAGGATATAATCCGCATTACGGCGCGCGTCCATTAAATCGTCTGATTCAAAATAAAATTTTGAACCCTGTCGCTTCATTTATAATCTCAAATGACGTGAAGAAAGGGGATAC
>JBBUIR010000062.1:0-1170 GCA_038055245.1 Patescibacteria group bacterium
TGATATACCGCTTAATTTTGAAAAAGAAAAACTCTCGGACAAACTTTGTGATATTCTGGATGTTGCCGCAAAAAAACCAGATGCAAAAGCTTGGAAAAAATGGAAAAATTTTGCAAAACATGCGCACAACGGCAAGGAAGCAATAAAAATAGCAATGATAGGGAAATATTTTGAAACAGGAGATTTTATTTTGTCCGATTCTTATTTATCTGTCATTGAAGCAATCAAATATTCCAGTTATGCGCAAAATAGAAAACCTATTCTGACTTGGTTAAATTCTGTTGATTTCGAAAAGTCTCCAGAGAAGTTAAAAGAACTTAAAAAATATGATGGTATTATTATCCCCGGAGGTTTTGGTTCGCGCGGGGTGGAAGGCAATTTAAGCGCTATAAAATTTGTCCGTGAAAACAAAATTCCTTATTTTGGTCTTTGTTATGGCATGCAAATGATGGTTATAGAATACGCGCGAAATGTTTTAGGTTTGAAAAATGCCAATACCAGGGAAGTTAACCCAAATTCAAAAAATCTGGTGATAGATGTGATGGAATCACAGAAAGAGATTTTAAAAAATAATTCTTATGGCGGGTCTATGCGCTTGGGGGAATATAAGGCAATATTGCGGGATAAAACTATTGCTAAAGATGCTTATGTTTCCTCTCTTCAAGGTCGGCCCTTAAATCTTCAAAAAGGACCGACCTTTGTAGTAGAAAGACATCGTCATCGTTACGAGGTAAATCCCGCATTTGTTGGTGAACTAGAAGCAAAAGGGCTTGTGTTTTCCGGTCGTTCTCCTGACGGACATTTAATGGAAATAGCCGAACTTCCAAAAAACAAACATCCGTTTTTTCTAGGCACACAATTTCATCCGGAATTTTTAGCGCGTCCTTTATCTCCTCATCCTCTTTTTTCAGCTTTTATAAAAGCTTGTATTAATAAGAAGAAATAAGTTTAAAAATTTCAGGTGGGAATTGAAAATTGGGATTAAGTTCTAAAGTTTTTTTCCAGCTATTTACAGCTTCATCGTATCTTTTTTCATTCCAATATAATAATCCCAGATTGTAATAAGCATTGTCATAATATGGATTAATTTCCAGTTCTTTTTTATATTCTTCTTCTGCCTCTTTTAATTTATTTTTGTTAGCATAAATAAGACCTAGATTATTATGGGCC
>JBBUIR010000063.1:0-15630 GCA_038055245.1 Patescibacteria group bacterium
GTGAATAAGGTCCGATAGAACGCATATGAATTTTATCTTCTACCATATGATGAAGTTTCAACATATACATATATCCAACAGCAATATCCTGATCAAAAGCTTCTCCTGTTCGTCCGTCAAAAAGTTTTAATTTTCCACTTTCCGGAAATCCGGCTTTTTTCAATTCTTCTTTTATTTCTTCATGACTTGCTCCCAAGAATGGAGGGACAATGGCTTGATATCCTAATGTATTAGCTACCATACCAAGATGCATTTCTAAAATCTGTCCCAGGTTCATACGAGAAGGAACACCTAAAGGCGAAAGTATAATATCAACTGGTATGCCATCTGCCGTGTAAGGCATATCTTCTTCCGGAAGAATTCTTGAAATAACTCCTTTGTTCCCGTGTCGTCCGGAAAGCTTGTCTCCGACTGAAATATTTCTAATCTGAGCAACTTCAATCACAATTTTTTTAATAATTCCCGCTTCAAGAGTATGACCCAAATCACGAGAAAAAATTTTGATACCAATAATACGGCCACGTTTTCCGTGTTCCATACGTAGAGATGTATCTTTAACATCACGCGCTTTTTCAGCAAAAATCGAACGTAAGAGTCTTTCTTCCGGAGTAAGTTCAGTTTCACCTTTTGGCGTAATTTTACCGATTAAAATATCATTTTCCCTAACTTCAGCTCCAATACGCACAATACCGTCTTCATCCAAATCTTTAAGTTTTAATTCTCCGACATTCGGTATATCTCGAGTAGTAATTTCAGGTCCAAGTTTAGTATCACGAACTACACAAATAAATTCCTCAACATAAATACTGGTAAACTTGCTCTTTTTTACAAGACGCTCGGAAATAATTATAGCATCTTCGTAATTTAATCCAGACCAAGATAAAAAAGCTATAAAAACATTTTGTCCGATTGAAATTTGTCCATCTACTGTGCTTGTCGTGTCAGCTAATATATCATTTTTTTTTACTTTTTGACCAACATCTACTATAGGGCGTTGATGAAATATAGAAAAATTATTATTTCTTAAAAAATTAACAAGAGTATAGATTTTTTCCCCGCCTGCATCGTTATGCGAAGCATTGCGAGCAGGGGACTTTCCTTTTACTATAATTTTCTTTGCATCTAAATAAGAAACAACGCCATCTTCTAGCGCAATAATTGTCCTTCCAGTGTCACGAGAAGCTAAGGCTTCAACACCTGTCGCAACTAAAGGCACTTCAGGAAGCACACAAGGAACAGCTTGTTTTTGCATGTTGCTTCCCATTAAGGCGCGATTAGCATCATTATGTTCTAAAAAAGGAATCATGGAAGTTGCTATAGAAAAAGCTTGGTTAGCCGCAACATCAATAAAATCAATTTCATCACGATGAATCATGCCCGGATTTGTTTTTATTCTAGCTGCCACTTTTTCTTCTGTTATTTTTCCATTTTCATCATAAGTAATTCCTGCATGCGCAATATTATATTTTTCTTCCTCTAGCGCGTTTAAATATTGAATTTCTCCGGTAATTTTTCCATTTTTTACTTTTATATATGGAACTTCAATAATTCCAAAATCATTTATTTTTGCATAAGTGGAAAGATGTAAGATAAGTCCAATGTTAGGACCTTCTGGAGTATGAATTGGGCAAACTCTTCCATAGTGAGAAGGATGCACATCTCGAACTTCTAATCCCGCGCGTTCACGAGTAAGACCTCCAGGACCAAGAGCTGAGAGAGTACGCAAATGTTCCATTTCACACAACACATTTTCTTGCGCCATGAATTGGGAAAGTTGATTTGTGGTAAAAAATTCTTTAATGCGGGCTTGTAGTGGGCGCTGATTAATAATATGAATCGGCATTGCGGTATCAACATCAATAATAGACATTCTGTCTTGAATATTTCTTTTAATTTGCATCATTCCAGTACGTATTTTTTGTTGAAGCATTTCTCCGACAAATCTGACGCGTCTTTGGCCTAAGTGATCTATATCATCGGATTTGGCGCCCGAAGTATTATTCAAAACAATAATATTTGCAATCACTGTCACCAAATCTTCTTTGGAAATAGTTCGACGAACAAGCTCTTTTTCATCTAATGCTTTATCAAAACGCTTATTAAATCTATATCGTCCAACTGGAGAAAGGTCATATCTTTCAGGAGTAAATAAAGAATTAATAAATTCCTTAGCATTATCGGATGTTGCCATATCCCCATCTCTTAAGCGTTTATATATTTCAATATATGCATCATTTAATGTTTTAGCCACATCTTTTGCTAGACATGCTTCAATTGCTTCTTTGCACATTGGTATTTTATCAAATGCTTTTAATATTATTTCATTAGAATCATAACCCATAACACGTAATAATGCCGTTGCAGGAAACTTTCTTTTTTTATCTATTCTTACATATATTGCTCCATCAGATTCTGATTCTATTTCAATCCAAACTCCACGAGCTGGAATGATTTTTGCACCGAAGTATCTCTTGCCTTTGCTTTCAGACTCTGTAAAGAAAACTCCGAAACTTCTGGCAAGTTGCGGCACAATAATACGTTCCACACCATTTATAATAAAAGTTCCATGTGGAGTCATTAAAGGAAGCTCGGACATAAAAATTTCCTGTTCTTTAATAGTACTTAAAATTTTATTTGTTAATTTTACACGAGCCTTGAGAAGCCCTTGATATGAGAGTTTATTTATCTTGGCCTCATTTTCTTCACAATTGGGTTCACTAAGAGAAAAAGATGAAAACTCAAGTTCAAATTTTTTTCCAGAATAATCTATAATTGGGGAAAATTCTTTAAAAACTTCTTTTATACCTTCTTCCACAAGCCATTTAAAAGATTCAGTTTGAGCTTCTATTAAATTTGGAAATTTTATTAATGGATCTTTATATCTTGAAAAATATTTTTTTGGACGTTTTTCTGTTTGCATATACTTTTAAAATTCCCAAAATAAAACAGATAAATTAAAAACAAAAAGAAAAGTTAGAGCAAAACGCTTCTTTTCATTTTCACAATATTATTTATTTCGGATACTGATTAACTTAATGCTTATAATATAAGCCTATTAATACAAAAGGAGATGCACCCGAAACTCAATCAATCTCTTAATTACATATACTACTCAGAATTAAATTTTTGTCAAATTTACCTCACCCCAACTTATCTTTAAATAAGTTTTCCCCTCTCCTTAATAAGGAGAGGGGTTAGGGGGTGAGGTGTATTATTCCTTTTTCTTCCACTCTTCTATTTTCTGATGATTCCCAGATAATAAAATCTTTGGAACTTTGTAATTTTTACCTTTATATTTTAAAACTTCTGGACGGGTGTAAACCTCACTTGAAGACACACGTTCTTCTTCTAAAGACTCATAATTGCCAAGAACACTTTTGATTTGGCGAGAAACACAGTCAACTAGTATTATCGCTGGGATTTCTCCCCCAGTTAAAACATAATCTCCTATTGAAAATTTTTTAGTTTTTAAAATTTTATCCACTCGCGCGTCTATTCCCTCGTATCTTCCGCAAATTAAAACAACATCTGTGTATTTTTTTGAAATCTTTTTAGCAAATACAGTTGTAAATTTTTCAGCGCTCGGAATAAAATCTATAATTAAAATTCTCTTATTCCCCTCTTGAGGGGTGGCTCGTTTTCGAGACGGGGTGGATATTTTTTTTGTTATAAATTCTATTGTTTTCAAAATCGGCTCGGCTCTCATGACCATACCGGGACCTCCGCCATATGGTTTATCGTCTACAGGTCTGTAAGGGCTACACAGGGTTCCCCTGTGTTTTAACACAGGGGAACCCTGTGTTTTGATTTTCACAAAATTCCTTGGGTTATAAAATTCAACTTTTATAAGCTTATTTTTTATCGCTCGCCCAATAATAGACTCATTTAAATATGAATCAAAAATATTCGGGAAAATTGTAATAATATGAAAATGCATGGATAGGCTCTGGGCACTAGGCTTTAGGCATTAGCTTCAGTCTATAAATTTTAGAAAATAAAAGCAAACAAAAAAACCCAAGATTTCTCTTGAGTTCTTGCTAGAGCCTAGGGCCTAACGCCTAGTGCCTATTTTATATTCCTTTCAAATCTTCCATGGCCTGGTCGACAGTCTTGGTAGCCATTCCTCCATTTGCAGGTCTTGACTCAGGTCTCATTCCACCTTCCGGCTCGTTGATTTTCAAATTCACACGCGCATTATTCTTCATACCTATAATACGTAATAAGGTGCGAATAGCTTTTGCTGTGTTTCCCATTCTCCCGATAATCTTGCCCATATCGGCAGGATTGACTGTAAGACTAATGAGCACACCCATTTCATCAACAGTACGATCAAGTTTTACATCATTCGGATTGTCAACTAAAGCCTTTACTACATATTCCAGAAATATCTTGTCTGCGTCTTGCATATGTGTTCAGAAATATTTTATTTTTAATGTTTGGCAGTGTTACGACCTAAAGTAATTATTCTTCACTGCTTGCTGTAATTATACACAATTATTTTTTAGCCTTCAACTCTTTTCTTTTCAAAGTTGGTTTCTTTTTTGGTAATACATTTATTTTCTTACCCTCTATCACTTTTTGATGTACCATAAAATTATGCATCGTATCGGAAAGTTTAGCACCTTTCGAAACCCAATATTTTATTCTATCAGTTTTAAAATTAGTTTCACCCGCTTTTGGATTATAGGTACCAATTATTTCCAAAAATTTTCCACTTTTTGTGCTGTTTTTTGAATCAGTCAAAACTGCCCGAAATGAAGGGTCATTTTTTCTACCAATTCTTTGTAATCTTATTTTTAACATACTGCTATACTAGCATAAAGATTTAAAAAAACAAACTCGTGTAATATTTAAACTATTCCTGAGAAATTGAAAGTGCTTTTTTTACTAATTCTAAAAAAATGTCAACTTTTTTAATAGTTTTATTGATAAAAAAAGCATTTAATCTCTTAACTTCTTCTTCAATATCAATGTTTCCAGAATTCACGATTACTGGTAAATTCTTAAAACTGTCATTTTCACGAATTTTTTTTAATGCCTCAACGCCTTTAACTTTAGGTATATCATTATCAGTAATGATAAGATCATATTTTTCTTTTTCAGTAAAAAGTTTTTCTAATAGAAATTGCCCATCTTTTACTGCATCAACTGTATAACCACCTGCTTCAAGTATTTCAAGGAATGTTTCTCTCAAATCATCATCATCTTCAGCTAAGAGTATTCTTTTTACTAATTTTTCTTTTTCTTCTGTGTTATTTACTAAATTTGGTTTAATAGACTCATCCATAAAATTTATTTTATTTTTTGCTCTAATCTTTCGACGCGAATTTTCAATCCTTCAATTTCTTTTTCTTGATTTATGTCAGAATGATTTAAGCCACTAAAATCCATACCTTTTTCAAAGATGGCAGTAGTTACATATCCAGATTTCTTTTTTAATACCTTCTTTTTCATAAATCTATTATAAACCCCTTATATAAAAATGTAAATAATATGTTATATTAAAAGAGTGAAAAAGGAAGCAAAAAAAATAGAAAAAACTATTCAAGGCATTATATCCATTTCTTCTAAAGGTACTGGGTATGTTAAAGTTCTTGACTATGAGGAAGACCCAGAGATTGATTTTAAACATTTAAATACAGCGCTCCACGGCGATACGGTTGAAATTCTACAACATCCAAAGGGGCATGGACGTCTTACAGGAGAGGTATTAAAAATAATTTCACGCGCAAAGATGGGCTTTTCTGGAGTTTTAGAAGAAGACACAAATACAGAGGCCTTGCCTCTTTTCAGAGGCAAGGCCTCTGTATTTTTCTTGAAACCAGATGATACAAAAATGTATACAGATATTCTAATACCTGAAAAATTTCTGAATGGCGCTAAGGCCGGGCAAAAAGTTTATGCAGAAATAATTTTTTGGAAAGATGGATTAAAAGCGCCAGAAGGTAAAATAGTAAAAATTTTAGGACAACCCGGTGAAAATAATGCGGAAATGCGCGCTATTGCTATAGAAAAAGGTTTTGATAGTGATTTGCCACAGAAAGTAGTAGAAGAAGCAAAAAAAATAAAAAGTTTAGGAATTAAGAGTGAAGATTATAATGAACGACGCGATTTCAGAAAAACTCTTACTTTTACTATTGACCCCGACGATGCGAAAGATTTTGACGATGCAATTTCATTCCGTATCCTCCCTCCTCTCCTTAATAAGGAGAGGAGGCTAGGGGGTGAGGTGTATGAAATCGGTATTCACATAGCTGATGTTTCTCATTATGTAAAAATTGGAAGTGAACTTGATAAGGAAGCACAAAAAAGAGGCACCTCTGTCTATTTAGTAGATCGCACTATTCCAATGCTTCCAGAAGTGCTTTCAAATGATTTATGTTCTCTGGTACCGAATAAAGACAGATTAACAATGAGCGCAGTTTTTATTATAGATAAAAATGCGCGTGTAAAAAAGGAATGGTTTGGGCGTACCATAATACATTCCCAAAAGAGATTTACTTATGAAGAAGCTGAGGAATCCATTAAAAAAACTTCAGCCCCATTACATAAAGAACTTTTTATTTTAAATAATTTAGCAAAAAAATTAACTAAAGAAAGATTTGCCAATGGCGCAATATCACTTGATCAAGAAGAAGTAAAATTTGTTTTGGATAAAAATGGTGTGCCAATAAAAGTAATAAAAAAAGAACGAGGTGATTCCAATAGGTTGATTGAAGAATTTATGCTTCTAGCAAATAAAAAAGTGGCCGAAACAATTTCCAAGGGTACAAAAAAAGATGGTGGTGTATTTGTCTATCGTATTCATGATAACCCTAGCAAGGAAAAAATGACTGATTTAGCATTTTTTTTGAGAAGCTTGGGACATAAAGTATCATTAGCAGACGGGGTTATACCAACTCATGAAATAAATAAACTTCTGGAAAGTTTATCAGGTAAAAATGAAAAAGATACAGTTCATCGCGCAGTTATACGTTCTATGGCAAAGGCAATTTATTCTACAAAAAATATCGGCCATTATGGTCTGGCCTTTGAATATTATGCCCATTTCACTTCCCCTATTAGACGTTACCCAGATATAGTAGTACACAGACTTTTGACAGATTATCTAAAAGGACTAAAAGTGAGCAAAGAGAAATTAAGTATCTATGAAGAAATTTCCAGAAAAGCATCAGAACAAGAAAAATTTGCCTCAGATGCTGAGAGAGCTTCAATAAAATACAAACAAGTTGAATATATGTCTTATCGTATTGCAAAAGTGTTTGAAGGAATAATCAGTGGAATAACAGAGTGGGGTATTTATGTGGAGGAAATGGAAACAAAATGTGAAGGTCTGGTACGAGTGAGAGATATGGGAGATGATTTTTATGTTTTTAATGAAAAAAAGCTAGAACTAGTCGGACAAAAAAAGAAAAAAAGATATATTTTAGGTAATCGGGTTAAAATAAAAGTAAAAAGCGTTGATTTGGAAAGAAAAACCATAGATTATATATTATTATGAAATCTACTCTCAGTTCCAAAATTAAATTAGGATTTTGGGTAATATCTGCCGTTATTATCGGTATGTTTTTTGTATTCTTTTTTTTAAAAAATACTGAATATAAAAAAATAGTAAAACCACATGAAAATACTGCAACAGTAATTGAATCTTTAATATCAAATGAAACAACACCTAAATATTTTTATTTTAAAAAAGACTTAAATCAAAAACCAAAAGTCTCAGCTGGAGCCTATTTAATAGGCGATTTAGACACAGGAGAAATTATTTTAACAAAAAATCAAGATCAACAATTTCCAATCGCTTCAGTCTCCAAGCTTATGACTGCATCTGTAGCTACAGAACTAATGAATCCAAATGACATAACTAAAGTTTCCAAAAAAGCATTAGCCACTTATGGAGAAAACGGTAATTTTAGATTGGGAGAAAAAATAAAAATTACAGATCTTATTTATCCTCTACTTTTAGAATCAAGTAATGACGCCGCAGAAATAATAGCCGAATATTTCAAACGAGATATTTTTATAAAAAAAATGAATCAAACAGCTGGCAAATTGGAATTATTTAAAACTATATTTGAAGATCCAAGTGGATTATCTTCTAAAAATAAATCAACTGTTTTTGATTTGTTTAAATTAACAGGATATATAAACCAAAAAAATCCAAATTTATTTAAAATCACAACAAAGCGAAGTTATTCAAACATAAAACACAACTGGTTTAGTAACAACCAATTCTTGTCTGAAAATGGCTACTTAGGTGGTAAAAGTGGATATACAGACCCTGCTTTACAAACAATTGTTTCTCTTTTTTCAATTCCTTTGTCAAAAACGGGAGTACGCCACATAGCTATCACACTTTTACAAAGTAAGGACCGCTTTAAAGATGTAGAAAATATCTTAAAATATTTAAATAAAAATATATATTACGGCGGAGAAACTGATGCCAACACTGTCTGGGTTAAAGAAAGAACAGATATGCCTATAGTCTATGACCAAGATTTTGCAACTCTTACTTTTGGTGGAGATATAATGCTTGATCGCGGAGTTAAAAACTCTGTAAATAAAAATTTCAAAGGAGATTATTCGGCGCTTTTTGAAAAATTAGGAATCTTAAAAAAATCTGATATTGTTTTTGCTAATTTAGAAGGTCCAGTATCCAATATAGGTAAAGATACACGCAATTTATATTCATTTAGAATGGATCCTTCTACTGTACCCGCGCTTAAAGGTGCAGGATTTTCTATAATTTCAGTTGCTAATAATCATATTGGAGACTGGGGACAAGACGCTTATATTGATACACTAAAAAGATTAAAGGAAAATGAAATATTATATACAGGTGGAGGAATGAATGAGAAAGAAGCTGAACAACCAACTGTTGTAGAAAAATATGGAATGAAAATAGGATATTTAGGATTTTCCGATGTGGGACCAAATTTTACAAAAGCAAGTGGAGACAAAGCCGGACTACTCTTTGCTAATAATCCCCAGTTTGATGAAATAGTAAAAAATGCTTCAAAACAAGTTGATTATTTAATCGTGTCATTCCATTTCGGAGAAGACTATCAAACCAAACATAACGCGAGACAAGAATATTTGGCGCATAAAGCGATAGATAGTGGCGCAAAAATTATAATTGGTACGCATCCGCATGTAATTGAAGATACGGAAGTTTATAAAAATGGTTTTATCGCTTATTCACTGGGTAATTTTATTTTTGATCAAAATTTTTCCAAAAATACCATGGAAGGAATGCTTCTTGAGATTAAATTAAATAAAGATGGAAATATGACTATAAAGAAAAACATTGTAAAATTAAATAAATTTTTCCAACCGGATAAAATAATCATCGGTAAAGAAGAAAAAATAAAATTCAAAGAAATAAAAACCCAATAAATCTATTTTGCAATCGCTGCAGCTTCGTCTAATTTTACAGAAAGAAGTTTAGAAGCTCCGTCGTTGCCTATGGTAACTCCATAAAGAACGCCAGCACGAGACATCGTCTCCCTATTGTGAGTAACAACAATAAGTTGAGAATGATAGGAAAGTTTTTCCAGCATATTTCCGTATTTGCGAGAATTTGCTTCATCCAGCGCGGCATCTGTTTCGTCAAGAACTAAAAATGGCGGTGGATTTACTTGTGACATAGCAAAAAGAAGAGCAATAGAAGTAAGCGACCTTTCTCCTCCTGAAAGCGCGTTAAGTTCTTTTACTTTTTTATGTGGAAGCGAAACATTAATTTCAATTCCCTGTTCAAGGATAATATCTTCCTCATTTTCTTCTTCTTCCGATTCCTCTTCCGACTCAGTAGAATCATGCCGAGCATATTTTTTTTTCTTCTCTTCTATAATAGAAAGAGAGCCTGTTCCGCCTCCAAACATCAATGAAAAAAACTTATCAAATTCTATGTTTATTTTTTTAATACCTTCTTTAAACTCTATATCTATCTTTTCTTTCAAATCTGCCATAAGCTTATTTAGAGATTCTATGCTTACTACCAAATCTTCCATTTCTTTTGCCAAAAAATTATCTCGCTGTGTTACTTCTTCAAACTCTTTCATAAATTCGAAACCTCCCCCTAATCCTACGTCTTCTAATTTTATTTTTATACGTTCTATCTTTTTTCTTATTTCTTCTTGAGTATTTCTGTCTGTCATTTCTGTCTGAAAATTTTTATAAGAAATTATTTCCTGTCCAACTAATATTTCACCTTCTTTTATTTCATTTATAAAATCATTCTCTATATGCGAAAGTTGATCTTCTCTTATTCCGACGAGATTTAATTCTGATAATATTTTGTTCTTGTCCATTGTAAGCTCTAAACGCCTTATATCTCCAGATCTTTTCTTATCTTTATTCGCATCTATCAATGTTTTCAACAATTTAATTTTTTGAACAAATTCTTTTTCTTTTTCCACTAATCCCGTTATTTCTGCCTGAATCTTTTTTTCAGTATCTTTGGTTTCGTTAAAATCTTCTTCATCCTCTTTTTTTCTATCTGTGATAACACTTCCGCATACAGGACATTTACCAGCCATTTTTACTTTATTTTCCTTGAGTTCAAGCATAGCTTGCGTGCGCCCCAATTTTCTGGAAAATTCATCTTTTTGCGACCTGAATTCCGATATTTTTCTTTCTGCTTCCAGCATATCCTTATAAATAATATTTTCCTTCTCTTCAGAAATTGTGCCAAGCTCCAAAAAACCTTTCTCTATATAAGATAATCTCTGCTTTAGTTGTTCTTTATCAGTTAAAATTATTTTTTTCTCATTTTCTAGATAAATTTCTTCTTTTTTTAAATATTCTCTATAAAGAGATAACAATACCACTTGCATTTCTTTTGCTTTCTCAAATTTATCCATTTGCTTTTTTAAAAAATTCAAATGTGGAATATTTTCCCGACGTAAAAGCGAGACCTCTTTCATATTATCAGTAGTTCTTTCCAGTTTACGTCGTGATTCCTTGATTTTATATTGATAAATTTTAAGTCCGAGCGCATCTTCTACCATTTCCCTTCTGTCTTTAGGTGATGCATTTAAAATTCTATCCGCTTCACCTTGTGAAATAATATGATGCCCAGAAGAACCAATATTGACTGAAGACAAAAGATTGTTAATATCTTTTAACCTTATTTCTGAACCATTTAAAATATATTTATTCAATCCATCGGAATAAACTTCGCGAGAAATTGAAATAACGTCGTAATTTAAATTGATATTCTCGCCTGTTTCATTTGATAATTTAAAAACTTTATCAGAATTATCAAAATATATTGTAACAGTTGCGCGCGAGCTTTTTGGTAAATTTTTGGATCCTTTAAAAATTAAATCAGACCCTGATGATCCGCGCATTGACTTCATTGATTGTTCACCTAAAACAAAACGGAGCGCTTCTACTATATTTGACTTACCAGATCCATTTGGACCCACAATAGAAACAATAGGATTTTGGAATTCTAAAATTGTTTTTTTAGAAAAAGATTTAAAGCCATTTATCTCAAGATTTTTGAGTCGCATATTATTCCATCCAATTTTTTATTTTTAACGCATTTTCGGCTGCTTTTTGTTCTGCTTCCTGTTTTGACTTACCTTTACCTTCAGCAATCAAATTAGAACCAAATAAAATACCTACCGTGAAATGCTTATCATGATCAGGACCTGATTCGTGTAAAACCTTATAAGCAGGAGTGACGCCGACAAATTCTTGCGCTTTTTCCTGCACTAAACTTTTTGCATCACGCCAAAGTTTTTTAGAAATAATTTCTTCTGTATGAGGTAAAAGAGTTGTGAGTATAAATTTATCTACAACATCATAGCCCTGATCTAAATAAACCGCTCCTACATATGCTTCGTATGTATTGGCTAAAATATATTGTCGCGCTTTGCCATTATCTCTGGCTTCACCTTTAGATAAAAGCAAATAGTCATTCATCCCAATTTTTAAAGCAACTTCGGAAATAATAATAGCGTTTACCAAAGCTGAGCGAATTGCAGTTAATTCCCCTTCTGTGTAATTCGGATATTTTTTATAAAGAAAATCAGTAACAATAAGTTCAAGCACAGCATCACCTAAAAATTCTAGACGTTCATTATGAGAAAGAAAAGAACCTGGATTTTCATTTATGTAGGAACGATGAATAAAAGCTTGCTTAAGCAAATTTTTATCTTTAAAAATTATTTCTGTATTTTTCTCAAAATCTGAAAATTGGGTCACGTTTTTATTTTTTATTTTATAACTTTTTATTACTCAGTATTTCGATTGCCTTAGTAATAAGTGGAATAATATCATTATAAATACGAAGTTCTGGAACTTCTGAAAGTTTAAACCAACGAACATTATCCAGTCCACCAGAATTACCAAGTTGAAGTTTCTGATATTTACTTTCTGCCAAGAAATACACCACTTTTTTCAATGTCTTTCCATTTTCCGGATGTGTAGCTACATATTCATTCTTTCCGATTTTTTCTTTTATAGAAATATCAAGACCAATTTCTTCTTTTATTTTTTTTATTGTCCCTTTTTCTATATTTTCATTATTTTCAATTCTACCTTTTGATAAAGTCCAATAACCAAAAACATCGTGTACTAATGCAAACAAAATATTGCTGCCTTTTTTTGCATATACTAATGCACCTCCCAAATTCTCAACTGGCAATTTTGTAATATCTACTGGTTCATCTATTTTTTTCTTTTTACTTATCTGTTCCTTGCCTGGTTCACCAATTTCTTTATAAACTGCGCCAAGTACGCCGTTCACAAATTTGCCGGAATTTTCCCCGCCAAAAGTCTTGGCTAATTCTATTGCTTCATTAATTGCTACTTTAGGAGGTACTTGATTTCTATCGCCAAAAAGAAGCTCAGTTAAGCCAATCCTCAAAATATTTCTATCAACAATAGAAATTTTATCTAATGGCCAATCTGGCGCAGCTTTTTTTATTATTTCATCAACTACCGCGGATTTTTTCAATATTTGCTCTACTAGCGAAGACACAAAAATATCATCCTCCAGCCCGGGAGCAAATTCTTTTAGATTTCTATTTATTACCTCTTTTATTTTTTTATCGGTCCAGATAATGCCTTGTTCTTCGGTAGATACAAAATCCCACTCAAAAAGTGTTTGGAGTACTATTGATCTTGAAAGGTGCCGGTTAGCCATACATTAGTTCAAAGTTATAAAGTTCATAAAGTTAAAAGAAAATCTAGAACCCCTCCAACTTTACAAACTTTATAACTTTCTACTTTATAAACTAGCTCTTTGCTTGAGCTGCTTTCTCTTTCTTCTGCTTCTTTTCCATCTTTTTGACTAAATCTAACACTTTCATTCCACGATAAAATCCGCAAGATGAACAAACTGTATGTCTCTTTTTAAAATTTTTACAATTTTCACACTTAGAAAGACCTGTGCTCATCAAAGCATGATGAGAACGTCTATTCTTTGTATGTGATTTTGTGCTTCTCATTCGTACTACCATAATGTATTCTATAGTAGCATATTAAAGATGAAAAGCAAAATAAAATATGATAATATAGATATTATGGAAACAAAAGATAAATTGCATAATTTAAGACATTCCTTAGCTCATCTTTTAGCAGCAGCTGTTTTGGAGATATATCCGGATACAAAAAATACCATAGGTCCTTCAATAGAAGACGGTTTTTATTATGATTTTGACTTCAAAAACCCTGTTTCTGATAAAGATTTACCTAAAATAGAAAAGAAAATGAGAGAGATTCTAAAATCTTGGAAAGAATTTAGAAGCGAAGAAAAAACTGAAAAAGAAGCTAAGGAATATTTCTCAAAGAATGAATATAAACTAGAATTGATAAAAGAAATAAATGAAAAAGGTGAAAAAATAACTTTTTATACTTGTGGCAAATTTACAGACCTTTGCCGTGGTGGACATTTAGAAAACCCTGCAAAAGAAATAAAACCAGATTCATTTAAATTAGACCATGTCGCCGGAGCGTATTGGAGAGGAAGTGAAAAAAATAAAATGCTTACCCGTATTTATGGTTTAGCATTTGAAATAAAAGAAAAATTGGATGAATATGTCAAAATGCGCGAAGAGGCGGAAAAAAGAGATCATAAAAAATTGGGAAAAGAATTAGATCTGTTTATTTTTTCTCCTTTAGTTGGACCAGGACTCCCCCTCTGGACACCTAAGGGAACCATCATGCGAGAAGAATTAAATAATTTTGTCTGGGATTTAAGAAAAACAAAAAACTACGAAAAAGTTACTATTCCCCATATCACCAAAAAAGAACTTTATGAAAAATCAGGCCACTGGGAAAAATTTGCCAATGATTTATTTAAAATCATTACTCGTGAAGGAAAAGAATATGCTTTAAAACCGATGAATTGTCCGCACCATACACAAATCTTTTGTCATTTACAAAGAAGTTATCGTGATATGCCTCAGCGATACGCCGAAACAACTATGGTTTACCGAGATGAACAATCTGGGGAACTTGGTGGACTAACTCGGGTTCTCTCTATTACTCAAGATGATGCTCACGTCTTTTGTCGAACAAGCCAGATTCGAGAAGAATTTTTTGATATTTGGGATATGATAAATACTTTTTATAAAACATTTGGTTTTAGTTTAAGAGTAAGACTTTCTTTTCATGACCCAAAGCATTTTGAAAAATATTTAGGTACCGCTGAAATATGGAAAAACGCTGAGAAAACACTGGAAGATATTGCTAAAGAAAAAAAAGCTGATTATTTTATCGGGGTCGGTGAAGCCGCCATGTATGGTCCTAAACTAGATTTTATGGCTAAAGATTCTCTCGGACGGGAACATCAAGTGGCCACAGTTCAACTTGATATGAACCTACCAGAAAGATTTGACCTTTTCTGTATCAATGAAAAGGGTGAACAAGAAAGAATCGTAATGCTTCATTGCGCTATTATGGGATCAATTGAAAGATTTTCTGCCGTGCTTCTTGAGCATTTAAATGGCGTTTTGCCTCTTTGGCTCTCGCCTGTACAAGTAAAAGTAATTCCAGTCCGAGAAAATCATAACAAATATGCAAAAAATGTTTTTGAATTATTAAAAGAAAATAATATTCGTGTACAATTGGATGATGCAGATGCTAATCTTGGTTCAAAAGTCCGTGACGCTAAAAATAAAAAAATTCCATACTGGATTGTGGTCGGAGACAAAGAAATAGAATCAAAAAAAGTAATGTTAGAATCTCGCGATGCCGGTCAGCTCGGTCAGATCTCGCAAAAAGAACTTGTTACAAAATTATTAGAGGAAATTAAAAATAAAAAATAGTATTAAATATCAATCTCGGCTAGTTTAGCGTTGGATTGGATGAAAGATTTACGAGGTGGAACTTCGCTACCCATCAAAATTTCAAAAACTTTATCTGCTTCCTCGGCATCTTCTATGTTTACTTTTTTAAGCACCCGATGAGCTGGATCCATTGTTGTCTCCCAAAGTTCCTCCGGATTCATTTCTCCGAGACCTTTATAACGCTGAATATGAACTTTATTCCCGCCCGACCGAGAGGCCTCAGCCGTTCGGGCGGGTGATTTTTCATCTTCTTCCCCTTCCGGTTCAACATCTGTTTCAACAGCCTGTATTTCACTTACATCTGTTTCTTTTCCGATAATTTTTATTT
>JBBUIR010000064.1:0-1953 GCA_038055245.1 Patescibacteria group bacterium
TTCCTTTACTTTCAATTTTTGAGCTTTTATTCCGTGCGGAATTTTTCCAAAAACTTTATTCACTTCTTTCATCACCTGCTTTTCATCCACTTTTCCCGCAACCACTATAGTAGTTGCTTTCGGTAAGTAATGCGCTTTTTTATACTTTATAAAATCGTCACGTTTCATATTTAAAATATTTTTCTTTTCACCGGCAATGTTCCATCCTGCTGGCTGATCTCCATAAAGGAGCTTCATTATCAGATCTTGTACGTGTCTGTTTGGCATATCTTCATACATATTTATTTCTTCTATAATCACACCTTTCTCTTTCTGCATTTCTGTATTTGGAAAAGTAGAATTTAAATAAATATCGGAAACTACATCAAAAATCTGCTTAAAATGTTTAGCATCCGATTTTGCATAATATCCTGTATATTCTTGCGCGGTAAAAGCATTATACTGAGAACCAAGAGAATCTAATTCCTTTGAGATATCTATCGCTTTGGGTCTTTTGACTGTTCCTTTAAAGCACATATGTTCTAAAAAATGAGATAGCCCATTTATCCTTTTTGTCTCATATTTTGAACCCGCCTCCACTAATACTAAAACAGTGACCGTAGGATTGTCCTTCATAGGCACTGTGATCACACGCAAACCATTATTTAAAACTTTTTTTGTGAATTTCATATGTAAATAAATTATTTATAAATATCATGACTACCAATTGCATGAAATCGTGCAAGGTCACCATCAATTAAAGTAAAGCCAATACGATAATTGTATGAAATTGAAAAAGCCCAATATTCTCTCATAGTTCCATGCAATTTGTGTGTTTTTAATCTAGAATCAAACGGATTTTCTCGAAATAATTTTTCGCACTTTAAAGCAGATTCTTTTACCTCTTTAGGCAATTTCCTAAATTGCTTAATAAATTTTGGAGAATACTCGATTTCCATAAATTTACATTAGATCTTTTAGCGAGTGAAGCCGTTTGCCCTTTCCAACAGCAAATTCTTTTTCACTTTCCATAATATCTTTAATAAGTTTATCTTCTTCTAGAGCTCTAACAGCGTCGCGAAAAAACTCACTTGCAGAAGTATAATTATAATCTTTTATCATACGATCCACATTCTTTTTTTGAAGTGGTGGCATTGATATATTTAATGTTGTTCTCATATTTAAAGTGTAGCAAATTGTGCTACAGGTTGTCAAATCTATTTATCCCCTTTCGCAAGAATGATTCTTGTAAATTATTATTTATCCAATAGGTCCTAAATGTCCTAAAGCCCAAATTCCTAAAGATACTAAAAGAATTACAATGATAATGGTTCCAAGAGCTAGCATTCCCGCTCCTTTAGTAACCATTGATAAGCCATTATTTTTTGGTTCTTGATTAGGATTTTTATGCTTGTAAATTGTTTTAATAATTAAAAGAATTATAAAAATTAAAACAGGTATTGATATTATAATAAGATAAAACATAATAAAATTTTATAATTTATTTTTAATAAAATCGACTAATTCTTTTATTTTTACCCTCTCCTGCTTGCCCGTATCTCTGTCGCGAACTGTGACTGTATCGTCTGTTAGCGTATCAAAATCAACAACTATACAAAACGGCGTACCTATTTCATCTTGGCGGCGATAACGTTTCCCTATATTGCCATTATCATCCCATATTACCCGTCCAAATTCCGCTTTAAGCGGAGCGAAAACTTTTGTGTTTGCATATTCAATAAGTTCAGGTTTATTTTTAAGCAAAGGAGAAACAGCGCAAATAACCGGTGCAATACTAGGTTTAAACTTTAAATAAGCCCTTATTTCTCCGTCTTTATTTTCTTCAAAATAAGCGGAGAGCAATAATGCCAGCACTGCGCGATCAACGCCAAAAGTCGGCTCGATAACATGCGGAATTATTTTATCTCCTTTTTCTTCATCAATATAATCAAGTTTATGATTTTTTAAATCAAA
>JBBUIR010000065.1:0-1336 GCA_038055245.1 Patescibacteria group bacterium
AAATCCACGACATCTCCTTTAGGAGTAAAAATAAAAATGCGATCATTAAAAAAATCCATTTTTAGGTGTTCGAAAAAATTTTTAGGTTCATCTGGTGTATAATTTAAATCTTTTAACTCCTCAATCCATTTAAATTTTAACTTATCATCTTTGGCTTTTTTATTGCCATTTTCCTTATAGGCAAAATGCGCCGCAATACCATAAGCGGCTTCTGCGTGCATTTCTTTTGTTCTTATTTGAATTTCGGCAATTCCGCCTAAACCGGTGAAAATAGTCGTATGAATAGAACGATAGCCGTTTGGCTTAGGTACGGCGATATAATCTTTAATTCTACCGGGTAATGGATTCCAAATAGAATGCACCAATCCCAAAACTCTATAACAATCTTCTACAGTATTAACAACTACCCGCAATGCGACTATATCGTATATCTTTTCGATATCCATATCTCGCTTAACAAGTTTCCTCCATAAACTGTATTTATGTTTCATTCTGTAATTGATTTCAACTACTTTAATTTTATTTTTATTTAATTCTTTTTCCAGTTCTTTTTGAAGTTCTGATAAGTTTTTCTGATATAAATCTTTTTTCTCTTTTATTATTTCTTCTATCTGCGCAAACTCTTTAGGATATGCGTAAGGGAAAGCGGCATCTTCTATTTCACCTTTGAGTTTTCCCATTCCCAGACGATTGGCGAGGGGAGCATAAACTTCTATTGATTCCATTGCTATTCTATTTCTTTTATCTTCTCTCACATATTGAAGAGTACGTAAGTTATGCAGTCTGTCAGCAAATTTTATAATGACAACACGCAAATCATTCGTCATCGCCACAAAGAATTTTCTCAAACTTTCAACATGTCGTTCATGCCCGTGATATTTTAGAGTTCCCAGTTTAGTTACGCCATTTACCAAAAAAATAATATTTTCTCCGAATTCTTTCTTTACTTCTTCTTCCTTTATTTTTGTATCTTCTAGTACGTCATGTAGGAGTCCTGCGGCAATAGTCTGCGCGTCCATTCCAAGTTGAGCAAGAATCTTTGCAGTTTCAAAGGGATGGATAAAATATGGTTCTTCACTTAACCTTTTTTGTCCACTGTGCGCACGTTCAGCAAACTCATAAGCTTTTTTTATGAGTTCCTCTTCTTTTTTGTTTACTCCTCCGGTTATGAGATCAGTTATGTCTTTTACACTTGCCATAACACTATTATATATTATTTTTCTATTTTTGATATCTTATGAGGGTTATGGTTTGGACAAGATTTATTACTACATCTCTCTCCTATAGTTTTTGTCCCTTCCATCATTAAAGAATTGCATTTAGTACATATTTTACC
>JBBUIR010000066.1:0-1115 GCA_038055245.1 Patescibacteria group bacterium
TTAGATGATATTTTACTCTTTGCCAAGACCAGTTCTTTTGAAACAGCGCGTGAGTATATTTTTGAACAATTAAAAGAAAAAAAATTAGAAAAAGTATATGAAGAAATAGAAAAACCAATAATACATATAGTAAAGAACATGCAGAATCGTGGCATTCTGATAGATAAAAAATACTTTGAAAGTTTATCGGGAGAATATCATAAAGAACTGGATAAATTGACTGCCAAGATATATAAAATGGCCGGTACAGAATTTAATATTAATTCACCAAAGCAATTAGGTGAAGTGATTTTTAATAAAATGGGTATGAAATCCAGTAAGAAAAAAAACGCCAGTGGGTCTTTTTCCACTAAAGTTTCAGTTTTAGAAGAATTAGAAGAAAATAACCCGATAATAAAAGAAATATTATCTTATAGAGAATTGCAAAAACTGCTTTCCACTTATATTGATGTAATTCCCAAAATGATTAGTGAAGATGGTCGTTTGCATGCTAAATTTTTACAAAACGGCACAACAACGGGAAGATTTTCTTCTCAAGATCCGAATTTGCAAAATTTACCGATAAAAACAGAATTAGGCAGGAAAATAAGAAATGGTTTTATAGCGGAAAAAGGATGTAAGCTCCTGGCTTTTGATTATAGTCAAATTGAACTTCGTGTAGCGGCTATGCTTTCAGGGGATAAAAAAATGACACAGATATTTCATGAAGGTAAAGATATTCATACAGGGGTAGCGTCGTTTGTTTTTAGTGTACCTATGGAGAAAGTAGATAGTGAAATGCGTCGCAAAGCAAAAGTAATAAATTTCGGTATTATTTATGGCATGGGAGTTTCGTCTTTACGTAAAAGCTTAGGAGGCACTCGTCCGGAAGCGCAGAAATTTTATGATAATTATTTTAATCAGTTTTCCGGCATACGGGATTATTTGGAAGGAGTGAAAATTTTTGCTATGGAACATTATTATACAGAAACATTATTTGGCAGACGCAGATATTTTCCAAATATAAACTCTAGAATTCTATTTTTAAAAAACATGGCTGAACGTACTGCGATTAATGCGCCGGTTCAAGGCACAGCTACGGCTGACATAATAAAACTTGCCATAAGATATGCGGA
>JBBUIR010000067.1:0-3312 GCA_038055245.1 Patescibacteria group bacterium
TTCCAAAGGTAGATTTTAGTCAGTAATTATATAATATGACAAAGAAGTTTCTTCTTTTTCCATTATTTTTCTTGTCAATTTTTGTATTTTTTATCGGGGCGCGTGTAAGCTTGGCTTTTGATGTTCCCAACAAACCGCAGAATTTTGTAAATGACTACGCAAATATTCTTTCAGCTGAAAATAAAAATTCTCTTGAGAATAAAATTTCAAATTTTGAAAAACAGACAAGCAATGAAATTGCCGTGGTTATAATACCATCTCTGGATGGAAATACAGTCGAAAATATCGCTCAAAATATTTTTACAAAATGGGGAATAGGTAAAAAAGACAAAAACAACGGTATTTTATTTCTTATAGCTATGGCTGAACACAAAACTCGCATTCATACCGGTTATGGAGTGGAAGGATATTTGACTGATCTTGCGACATCATACATACAAAGTGAAATTATTA
The DNA here is from genome assembly GCA_038055245.1 of Patescibacteria group bacterium. GTDB lineage: Bacteria > Patescibacteriota > Minisyncoccia > Phycocordibacterales > UBA9973 > UBA9973. The sequence continues at coordinate 454 of JBBUIR010000067.1, forward strand.
CTCCGGCTTTTCGCGAAGGTAATTATTTTTCTGGTATTGATGGCGCATTAGATAGAATGATGGAAGCTCTTGGTGGAAATAATATTGTACCTGAAGGATATTCAGAAGCGAAAAAATCTGGAATAAGTTTTGAATATTTTGTTTTTGCTTTTATCGCCTTGCAATGGATTATGGCGATTTTAGGCAGGTCAAAATCTTGGTGGGGTGGAGGAGTTCTTGGAGCTTTGATTGGCGGAGGAGTTTGGCTTTTTGGTTCGTTATCTTTCGTTTTTTCTATTTTTCTATTTTTCTTTCTTATAATCTTTGGACTGTGGCTTGATTTTTTTTTTTCGCGGACATATCAAAAGGTAAAAAATAGAGGAGGTCATTTCCCATGGTGGATTGGTGGCGGTGGTTTTGGCGGTCATAGTGGTGGCGGTTTTGGCGGATTTGGTGGAGGATTTTCCGGTGGTGGCGGTTCTTCCGGTTCTTGGTAAATACAACCCATTATATTCCCCTTATCAGGGAGATTTCACCTCACCCCTGCCTGTTATTAAACAGGCTTCCCCTCTCCAAAATTTTAATTTTGGAGAGGGGTTAGGGGTGAGGTTTCCTCCCCTGACAAGGGGGATTTAGGGGGTTGTATTTCAATTTTACCTCAATTTTGTTATACTTTTTAGATGAATATTAAAGATATAGAGAATTTAGCTGAATTGGCAAAAATTGAATTATCTGAAGTGGAAAAAAAGACACTTCTGAAAGATTTGGATGGTATTTTGGCTTATGTTAAACAGATAGAAGAAGTAGAAGTAGAAGATACAAAAGTAGAATATAAAAATAAAAATATCTGGAGAGAAGATAAAATAAAACAATGTGAATTTTCTAGAGAACTGATTATAAAACAATTTCCAGATTCACAAGATGGATTTTTGAAAGTAAAAAAGATTTTATGAATATAAATTATAAAAATCAAAAAATTTCTGAGCCTTCGCCCTCGGAGCCATAAAGACAGGGAACCCACGACTCTTAAAATTTTTTATTTTTATAATTTTTTAACATGATAGATATAAAAAACCTTACAATAGAAAAAGCGGGAGAAATGATGAAAAATGGAGAATTAACTTCTGTTGATTTAGTTTCTGCTTGCTTAAAAAATATAGAAGAAAAAAATAAAGAATTAAATGTTTTTTTAGAAGTTTTTAATGATGTGTTGGAACAAGCAAAAAAAGCGGACGAAATAGTAAAAAGTGGAAAAGGAACTAAGCTAACAGGCATACCAATCGCGATTAAAGATAATATTTTGATAACCGGGCATAAAGTCAGTTCTGGTTCCAAAATACTTGAAAATTATAAAGCAAGTTATGACGCGTTTGTTATAAAAAAGTTGAAAGAAGCAGGAGTAATTTTAATAGGCAGGACAAATATGGATGAATTTGCAATGGGTTCTTCTACAGAAAATTCAGCTTATGGTCCGGTTAAAAATCCTATTGATTCATCTCGGGTTCCGGGCGGTTCTTCTGGCGGTTCGGCTGCGGCTGTCGCTTCCGGTATGGTATTGGGAGCATTGGGGTCTGACACGGGAGGATCTATTCGCCAACCCGCATCTTTTTGCGGATTAGTAGGAATGAAACCTACTTATGGAACTGTTTCGCGATCGGGTCTTACAGCGATGTCTTCATCATTAGACCAAATAGGTCCTTTTGCTAAAACATCAGAGGATGCAAAAATAATTTTTGATTGTATTGCAGGGCATGATGAAATGGACTCTACTTCTATTGACTTAATTTCCCCTAAGTTCAACTTAGGGGGGAAAATAATTGGTATTCCACGAGATTTCTTAAAAGAAGGAGTTGACCCAGAAGTTTTACAAAATTTTGAGGAAACATTGGAAAAATTAAAAAAGAAAGGGTATAAAATAAAAGATGTTGTCATGCCATATTTAAAATATTCTCTGCCTGTCTATTACATAATTATGCCAGCGGAGGTTTCTACAAATCTTTCACGATTAGACGGAGTTCGATATGGATTGCGGAAAGAAGGGAATAATATTTTTGATTCTTATAAAAAAAGCAGGTCAGCTGGATTTGGTCTTGAAACAAGAAGAAGGATAATTTTAGGCACTTATGTGTTGTCGCATGGATATTATGATGCTTATTACAATAAAGCTTGGAAAGTGCGTAGAGCGATTATGAGAGAATATGAAAATATTTTCAAAGATGTTGATTTTATAATGACTCCTACAGTACCTACGACTGCATTTAAGTTTGGTGAAAAAAAAGATCCTTTACAGATGTATTTATCAGATATTTTCACTGTATCAGCTAATTTAGCAGGTTTACCATCCATTTCCATTCCCTCAGGATTTTCTTCTTTAGGTTTGCCATTCGGCGTAGAATTTACCGGTCCTGCTTGTTCCGATTTGTCTTTATTTGCCATTGAAAAAGATTTAAGAGATAATAAATAACATGTATAACACAACTACATTTAACAGCACTAATCCTCTCATAGAAAATTCTTTTCTTGGTTCTAAACTTCTTAACCCAGAATATTTATTTAATAATCTTGTGTTATTTTTGGGCTACATTTTTAACGCAAAAACATTGGAATTTTTTTATATTTTTCTTTCTTTTTTAGCAATAATTTTTATTGCTATTATTATTTATACCACGATTAGAATGTTTGAAATCAGAGCAAAACAACATAAGTACTTAGAACATGAAATTGCCGAATATGCGCATAGTCAGGCTTTAAAAAAAGAAATACAAGAAGGGAGTGTGTTTAAAAATGAACGATGGAAAAAAGTTTTGGATTATCTTTTTTCAACGAATGAAAATGATTGGAAACTTGCAATTATTGAGGCTGACTCTATGCTTTTTGATT
>JBBUIR010000068.1:0-3143 GCA_038055245.1 Patescibacteria group bacterium
CAAAAATTATTTCTGAAATAAATGTTGATGGAAAATATTTTGATGGTTTTGGTATCGGTGGATCGTTTACCAAGGAAGATATGTCTTTGGCTGTGAAATGGGTGAATGAAATTTTACCGGAAGAAAAACCCCGGCACTTACTTGGAATAGGTGAACCGGAAGATCTTTTTATGGGAATAGAAAATGGAGTAGATTTTTTTGATTGTGTTTTACCTACGCGACTTGGAAGAAACGGAACGATTTATACAAAAAGTGGAAAAATAAGTATTACTAATACAAAATACAGAAATGATTTTTTGCCGATTGAAGAAGATTGCGAATGTTATACTTGTTCACCCCGCCATGGCGGGGCAGGTTATTCTCGTTCTTATATTGCGCATCTTTTTCATGGCAAAGAAATGCTGGCAGGAACTTTAGCTTCAATCCATAATTTGTATTTTATTATTCATCTTGTGAATAATATTCGCCAATCAATTTTAGATGACAGCTTTTTTGAATTTAAAAAAGAGTTTTTGGAAACTTATTTAAAGAAGGGTTAAATTTCCTTTACAATTTTTGACAAATTGATATACTATTATTTAATTTAATGGTAAAGAAAAAAAGTAAAAAACAGGGGAAAAATTGGAAGAAATTTTGGAAACTCGGAGTGGATGAATTTAACACACAGTTTTTCGGTGTGAATAAAGACAGTAATTTAACAGTTACAGAAGGTTATCATGTTTATAATCTTTATGGGCTCGCGCGTAAATATGGCACACCTCTTCAGGTGGTTTTTCCATCTATAATAGAAGATCGCTTAAAAGATTTGATTGGCTATTTTCAAGCTTATATAAAAATTTATGGCTATAGGGGTAAATTTTTTTATCATTATCCAATGAAAGTAAATCAGAATAAAGAATTTATCTTGCCACTTTTATCAGAAGGAGCAAATTTGGAAGTGACATCTTCTAATGAACTTTGGCTTGTGAAAAAACTTTGGGAAGGAGAAAAATTTAATACTAAAATTCGTGTATTTTGCAATGGCCCAAAGACTGACCAGTATTTAGATTTAATAGAGGAGCTACGTACCAAGGGTATGAATATAGTACCGATTATAGAAGGACAAGAAGAAGTTGAAAGACTCTTAAAATATAAGGGTGATACAGGAATACGGGTAGATTTGGCTATTAAAGCTGACACACATTGGGATAAAAAATTTGATCGTTTTGGTCTTTCAGAAAGAGATGTACTTTCTTTGACTAAAATGAAAAATCTTAAAATATTACACTATCATTTGGGGTCACAGATAAAAACACAGAAGAGTATTTTAGAAGGAGTAAAACACGCATTTAGTATTTATGTTCAAATGCAAAAAATACATCCTAATTTAGATACACTAGATATTGGTGGTGGTTTTGGCATTCCTTATGAAAAGAAAAAGTTTTACACGGCTAAGGCTGTTTCCAGCAAAATTATTAGAATTCTTAAAAATTTATCAGACAAAGCGGGAATTAAACATCCGAATCTCGCTATCGAATGGGGTCAATATATTGTTGCTCCAGCGCAAATAACGATCTATAAAATTATTTCTAAAAAATATATTGATAAAGCTAATGCTAAAGCTTGGTATGTCATTGATGGTAGTTTTATGAACGACCTTAAAGATACTTGGGCAATACATCAAAAGTGGCACGTTATACCAGTAAACAATATGAGTAGTCCTTTTAAGAGAGTTTGGCTTGCGGGAAGTACTTGTGATTCTGATGATAAATATACTGCAGGAGGGGATTATATTCTTTTGCCTAAATTAAATGGCGGAGATCAATTTATTGCTGTTTTAGATACAGGAGCATATCAAGATGGTTTAGCATCGCATCATTGTCTGCTTTCTCTTCCTGCAAAAATTATTGCTCAAGATGGAGAAATAAAAATTGCCCGCAGACATGAGACTGCGGAAAGTATTGGAAAACTTTTTGGTTGGAATAATGGAGATCATAAATAAAATTTTTTTTAGTTGGATTTTAATTATTATTTTTAGTTTTTTTGGTTTTCTTTTAATAAAAAATAATTCTTATAAAAGTTTTGAAATAAATCAAATTTACTCTGTAAAGATTGCCGGAAAAATTTTAAAAGTTGAGTTAGCTTTAACTCCGGAAGCTCAAGAACGAGGCCTTTCTGGGAGAAAAGAATTAAAAGAAGACGAAAGTATGCTTTTTATTTTTAACCATACAGGTAAATATCCTTTTTGGATGAGAGATATGAATTTTCCTATAGATATTATTTGGATTGGAGAAAATTTACGTGTAGTTTATATAAAAAAAGATGCAAAACCAGAATCATATCCGGAAACTTTTACGCCTAATCAAGATGTAAAGTATGTTTTAGAAGTTTTCTCTTCTTTTTCGGAAAAGAATAATTTAAAAGAGGGAGACAAGGTGGAATTTTTGTCATCTTAGAGCTTGTTATTTCAGCTTTTTAAGAGATAGCTATTTACAGCTATTTCAAACTGTTTTTTTGTGTTGTTTTTTCTTTTTTCCACTCGCGTAAATTATTTTTTAGAAGTATAATCACTTAATGGAAAAAGGTATTGTCTTAAGCAAAAAAGAATTGAACAAAATCAAAAATGTTAGAAATCGCGAAGGAGAAATAATCCCTTTTGATTTTGATAAGATTGTTGATGCGGTACTCAAGGCGTTTGTTATAACAAGTGAAGGGGGAGAAAAAGAAGCAAAAGATGCTGCAAAAAAAGTTTTCCATAAATTAACTCATATAAAAGCAAGAAGTAATGAAAAAAAGTTTATTCCAACGGTAGAAATAATACAAGACCTCGTGGAAGCCGAGCTTATGGATCTGGGATACTATCTTACCGCAAAATCCTATATTTTATATAGGTCAAAGAGAGCAGAATTAAGGCGTGAAGTTGGTACTATTCCTCCTGAAAGTAAAAAAGTTTTTGACGAATCAAGTTCTTATTTTGTAAGTTCTTATGAAGAATTTATTTTTTATAGAACATATTCAAAGTGGCAAGATGGTTTAGGCAGACGCGAGACGTGGGTGGAAACAATTAATCGCTTTATGGCTTATATGAAAGAAAATCTTGACGACAAAATATCTTCAAAAGATTTTTCTGAATTAAAGGAAGCTATTTTAAAACAAGAAGTTTG
>JBBUIR010000068.1:3243-4758 GCA_038055245.1 Patescibacteria group bacterium
TATCTTCAAAAGATTTTTCTGAATTAAAGGAAGCTATTTTAAAACAAGAAGTTTGTCCATCAATGAGATTGCTTTGGTCTGCCGGAGAAGCATGCAAAAAATCAAATGTTTGGGCTTACAATTGTTCTTACGTTGCGCCTTCAAGTTGGCAAGATTTAGGAGAGGTGATGTATATATTAATGTGCGGAGCAGGTTTAGGTTTTTCTGTTGAATCTGAAACTGTGCAAAAATTTCCACAGATAAGACGACAGACTGGTAAGCGTCTTGCAACTCATGTTGTGGAAGATAGCAAAGAAGGTTGGGCAGATGCATTTGTATTGGCTTGCAAAACTTGGTCTGATGGTTACGATATAGATTTCGATTATAGTGGCGTGCGTCCATCAGGTTCTCGCCTAAAGACTGCTGGTGGTCGCGCTTCAGGACCTCAACCTCTCATTGACCTTATTAATTTTACTAAAAAGAAAATATTATCAAGACAAGCAAAACGTCTTACTAATTTAGATCTTCACGACATAATTTGTCAGATTGGTCTCATTGTCGTCGCCGGAGGTGTTCGTCGCAGCGCATTAATATCTCTTTCTGATATTGATGATGAATCTATGCGCAAATCAAAACAAGGACAGTTTTGGATTGATAATGGACAGCGTTCAATGGCTAATAATTCCGCTGTATATAGCCAAAAGCCTTCAGCTTCGGAGTTTTTGAATGAATGGATAGAATTAATAAAATCAGGCACAGGTGAAAGGGGAATCTTTAATAGAGGTGGACTTATGACCCAGCTTCCGAAGCGCCGAATTGATAATTGGAAAAAAGCCGGGATTATAGATGATCAGAATGTCATTGTCGGTTTACCAGGTTCAAATCCCTGCGGAGAGATTACTCTTCGTTCCAAACAATTCTGCAATCTTACTTCTATTGTGGTTCGTCCGCGTGATACAGTGGAAGATTTAAAGAAAAAAGTCAGACTCTCTACGATTTTAGGCACTTATCAAGCGACTTTAACTCATTTTGGTTATTTATCAAAAGAATGGAAAGAAAATTGTGAAGAGGAAGCTTTGCTTGGTGTTTCTATCACTGGATATTATGACAACAAAACAATCAGAACAGATGAAGTTTTAAGAGAGCTTCGCGAGGAATCTATTAAAGTAAATAAAGAATATGCCAAAAAGTTCGGTATTAATCATTCAACATGTATTACTACGATCAAGCCTCATGGCAATTCTGGTCAACTTCTTTACGTCGGTTCCGGAATGCATCCATGGTATGCCAAACATTACATCAGACGTGTTCGTATTTCCACGAACGATCCGTTGTATCAGTTAATAAAAGATCAAGGCGTTCCTTTTAAAGCTGAAATTGGATATTCCACTGCCAATTCTACTGTTGCGGTAGTTGAATTTCCGATCAAAGCGCCGGAGGGAGCTGTTACTCGCGACCAAGTTTCCGCTATTGATTTGCTTAATGAATGGAAAAGATTAAAAATAAATTATATTGAACATAATCCTTCCGTGACTA
>JBBUIR010000069.1:0-5563 GCA_038055245.1 Patescibacteria group bacterium
ACGAGCCTCAAAAAATTTTAAAAATCTTGATCTAATTTCACTTGATTCCATATAAATTAATTATTTTGTTCTTCCTTATTTAAATTCTCGTCAGAAATTTTTATAATTGGCTTCTCAAATATATTCATTGCAATAAGAATTAAGAGAACTAAAACAGTAGAAATAATAGCTAAGTTAAAAATCCCAAAACCACAAGCCATACCAATTCCGGCTGTGACCCAAAGTCCACCAGCAGTAGTAAGACCCAAAAGACGAGGACCTTTTAAGATTATAGAACCAGCGCCTAAAAAACCGATACCTACTATTATTTGCGAAGCGATCATTGCAGGATTAAATCCTGGAACATTTATATATTTCTCCGCCATCGCTTCAGAAAATAACACAAAAACAGCAGCACCCATAGCAACGAGAGCATGCGTCTTCATACCCGCTTCTTTATGCACTAATAAACGTTCAGCCCCAATAAACATACCTAATAAAACCGCTACTGTTAATCTTAAAATAGTCTCACTATTCTCTATAAAAAATTGTTCCATATATAGATTATATAACAACTCCTCCGCCTAAACAAATATCCTTATTATATACGACACAAGATTGGCCAGAAGCGACTAATACTGGCTTTTTGAATATTATTTCAGCTTTTATTTTACCGATTATCTTTATTTTGCAAGGCAAAAAATCACTGTGATAACGAATTTGAGCTGTATAAATTTTATTTTGTTCTGGAATTTTAGAAATCCAATTTGTATCTTTTAAACTCAAACAAAAATTTTCTAATTCCCCAAGGTCGGACCTTTTTGAATTCTTAAGGTCCGACCTTTTAAAATTTTTGTCTTGTGACACAATTAATATATTTTTATTTACATCTTTACCAACTACATAATAAGGACCGTCGTTCGGACTTTTTTTAGTAATTGTAAAACCATGACGTTCCCCTAATGTAGAAAAAACTACTCCATCGTGGTAACCTATTTCTTCCCCTTTTTCATTTATCACTTTTCCTTTTTTTTCTTTTATATAATGTTTTAAAAATTCTTTCAAATCCACTGCGCCTAAAAAACATATCCCCTGGCTATCTTTTTTTTCTGCAACCGGTAAATTAAATTTTTTGGCGAGCTTGCGAACTTCAGTTTTTTTAAGAAGACCGATCGGAAATAAAATTTTCTTTAATTGTTCTTGTCCTAAAGTCCAAAGAAAATAACTTTGATCTTTAGAAGGATCTAGCCCTTTTTCTAAAAAATACAAAGCAGAGCTTTTTTCGGCATACGCAACGGCGCGTTCTTTTATTGTTTCCAGGTTGGAGTGCGAGCCGTGAAAAAGCTGCTGCTTTGTGTTTTTTGCATAATGACCCGTAGCCACGTAATCCGCTCCCATAGAAATTGCTTTTTTGAGAAATACACTGAATTTAACTTCTTTGTTGCACATTACATCTGGGTTAGGTGTTCTACCAGCTTTATATTCTAAAATCATATAATCGGCAACTTTTTTTTTATAAACTTTCTCCAAATCAAAAGTTAAAAATGGAATATCTAAATGTGACGCAACACGCATTGCATCCAGACGTTCTTTTTCTTCATTGCACTCTAAAAAATCAGGATGCCAAGTGCGTATAAAAACTCCAACGACTTCATAACCTTGTTTTTTTAGTAGTGCAGCGCTCACAGCAGAATCAACACCACCTGAAAGTCCAATGAAAACTACTTTTTTCTTCATAAATAAACCTTATAATTTCATCAGCTTTTTGTAAAGTCCGTAGGTGGCATAAGCATCTGACAAAGCACTGTGGGGATTTTTATTTTCTATATCAAAATACTTACACATTTCTCGTAAAGAAAAATGAGTAATACTTGGTTTTTCATGCAATTTTGCCCAAGCAATGGAAATAGTGTCTAATCTGTGATAATGCATGCTATTTTTTAATTTAGTTTTGGCAAAATTATATTCTAAAAAATTTGAATCAAAGAACACATTTTGTCCAACCATTATGCAACCTTTAACTTTTTTAGACAAAATTTTCATGCTATCTTTTAAATTTTGAGCGTCTTTAAAATTTAAAGAATCATAATGAGTAATTTTAAGAGCTATAGGGTCAGCATCTTCTATGTGTTCCGGTTTTATTTTTAACTCAAATTTTTCAATTATTTCAAGTTTCGGCGTCGTTATAACACAGCCAATTTCAATAATCTCGTGTCTTATCACATCAAGTCCCGTGGTTTCTATATCTATAAAAGCTAAATTATGTTTATGCATTTTATTTTAAATATTTTTGTTTATTTAATATATGCTCTGCAAAAGTTTTTGCATAATGAATATTTCCTTCTTTGTCGTGCAAGTAATAAAGATAACTAGAAACTTTCGGATATATGGCAGCTTCTATGGCTTTTAATCCTGGATTAGAAATCGGATTTTTAGGCAATCCTTTTGTCTTATAAGTGTTAGGTTCCGCATCTACTTGAAGAGGCATGCCCTTGACAAGTCTTTTCCATAAAATTCCAGAAATGAATCCCCTATCAATATCCCCTTTTGATTCTTTTTCAATTAAAGAAGCCATAATTATAATTTCTTTTTCAGTTTTACCAGATGATGTTATTTGAGGCCAAATAAGCAATATTTTTTTCTCAAAATTATCACTCACAGAACGTAGTACATCTTGTTCATTGTCTGTAGTGAAAAAAAAATAAGTGTCTGGAAAAAGATAACCTTCTTTTTTTGTTGCTTCTAATAAAAATTTATTAGTATTAAAATTCGTCAATTTTGATGCAAAAGCTTTTGAAATATCAAATACATTAAAACCCTCCGGAATCGTTACTTTGACCGGCGCCAAGTGTCGTTCCCTATTAGACAAGCGTCTGGCAACTTCAAGAACAGATAGTTTACTTTCAAATAAATAATCTCCTGATTCTATGTATTTTTCACTGCCAAAAATTATTATGAGAGTTTCAAAAACAACTCTTGAACGGATTATATTATTTTCTTCTAAATACTTGGAAATATATCTTAAACTTGAATCCTCTTTTATGTTTATTATAATCCCTGCCGGAAAATTTTTTGGCGCGCCAAAAAATAAAAAATAAAAAAACATTAAAAATATAATTAGCCCAAAAACAAATCTACACCACAGGGGAACCCTGTGTATCACAGGGTTCCCCTGTGTATATTTAAATTGATTTTCTGGTGAAAAAAAATTTCCCATAAATTACGTCGGCAAATTAGTAGGTGGAGAGGCTTCTTTTGATTCTATGCGTTCGAGAGTAGGAACTTTTAATATTTGACCAGGGAAATGCCATAAAGTCGCTAATTCTTCAGTATTTAAAACACTAATGTGGTGGTGAGGAAAGTTTGGGAATATAAAAGGTGAAAGTGGCCAAGGTAAATGTATCTTATGTCGCATTGGAGGATGAAAAAATTCTCGTTCCCTATATTCCAAAAGTATTCTATCTGCTAAACGCATAACTTTAATTTTAGAAAGCGGAATAAAATTTGCAATAAAATTCGAACTAAAAGCATCCGCTTGAGTCGAATTTATACGTGTAAATTCATTTACGAATGGTGCAGCATATTGACGAAAAATAAGACGAATATTTCTTCTATTGTTCATATTAAACAATTCTTTTTTGGCAACATAGCATATTCTGATTCCTGTATCAAAACCAATTTTTAGCATTTTTCTACCAGCCCCCTCTAACATAGGTTTCATAAAATCTGGGGCACGAATTTCTTTTGAAGGTTTTAAACCTGGGACTCCTGGATCGTGAAAACGAGTAAATTCTGCTAATGCTTTTCTTATAATCATTTCCCCTTCCTTTATCCAATCATGAGTCTTCTGCCAAAAATACGCATATTCTGGATATTCCTTTTTTGAAGGAGTTACAACAATTTGCATCCACATTTGTTCTCCTTTCCCAATAGAACCAAAAAGTTCTATAACCGGAGAAATCGGGTCAACTTTAAACTCTTCTTTCGGATCTTTATCTAAACCAAAATCAATATAAGTTTTAATCGGATATACATCAGGTTTTAGTAATTTAAACTCGCATCCCCATAAGTTCCAAGCACTGTCGGCAGTAATTTTATCAACCGCCAAAGTATAATCTTCTACTACTTTTACTTGCGCTTGAGGAAATTGCGCATACATCTGAGTTTCAATTAATCCTTTCACACGTGAAGGTGTGCGTATATAAAAATGAACTTGTCCATCAATAGATGCTATTTCTAAAGAAAACCAAAACCAAACTGCTCCCTGCCAATATGCTTCAAGTCCCCCTTTTTTACTCATATGATAAAGGGCATTAGTTATAAAAAGTTCCATTGCTTTGGGAGATCTTAAAACATCTCGAGGAGGAACTATTTCCAGTAAAACCCATTCAATACCAGAAATAAAATTCGCCCGCACATAGTGAAGCCAAAAAGCGCGAGCAGTATATGCAAGCACAGCCGTGCCGGCAACAGGCAAAAGTCCTAGAAATATTTTATAAACCCAAAAGACTAATGAATCTATCATTGTCTATATTTTAATATAAAATATATGTAAAGTAAATCTAAACTAGAATATAAAGACCGTTTTTATTTTTTTTAAAATATTTTGAATTTACGAGATTCACTAAAATAGTGTTCTTTTTGAAATATCTTTCTTTCATTACTCTTTCTACCACATCATCTTTTGAAAGCGGGCCTTCTCTTTTTAAGATATCCGAGATAACTTCTCGAGCAATGCCGGTTTTATATCCCCATTCAGCCAATGCATAAAGACCGCGGCCAACAAGAACAAATCGAGTGTCTTTTATAAGCTCATTGTGACAAGTGGCATAATGCGTCTTTCGGCCGAAAGTCTTGGAAATAGCATCTGCGACTTCCTTAAAATGCATAGGTGAACCATGTTTTCTCATAACAAGAAAAGCGTAATCTTTTACTCCGCGGGTGTGAACATTTGGCGAACTTGATTTACCCCATTCACCTAACGGATTTTTAGAAATAGTTTTAGACATAGAAAGCCATCTTCGAGCTATCTCGTCATTTTTGTATTGTTCTGTTACATCTTTCATTTGATCAAAAAACTTTTTGATCATTTCTGTTTCCAATATAAGATCTTCATCATTTAAACTTGCATAAAGTTTCTTTAGAGAATCATGCACCTTGTCAGCCATTTCATCATCAACACTCCAACGAGTTTTAAAATGATCATCCTCGCGATGCTTTCTAAAGAAATCTCCTAACTCCAAATAAAAATGAATGTGGTTCTGGGTATTTTTATCTTTTGAAATATGCGACAATAAATCACTTTCAGCAACAATTGACCCCAAAGAATGTATTAATTGCTTAAGCTCATCAAAAATCACCTGTTCCTCTTTATAAGCAACAGATTTTTTGATAAAAGATAAAGCCACATCTTCGATTTGGCGAACACGCTCTCTTGTAATGTTGTATTTTTTACCGATTTCTTCAAGGGTTTTCTTTTCCGCATCAGCAGTTAAACCAAAACGATTCATAATGACATCGCGCGCGCGATCTTGAAGATGTGAGGTTATTTTCTTGGTAACTTGTTTAGGTTTGAAGGATATTG
>JBBUIR010000070.1:0-8614 GCA_038055245.1 Patescibacteria group bacterium
GTACTTTCGGATTTGATATTCTGTCTAAATACATTCTGCGAAGATTTCCAGGTCCATCTTTTTGATAGAAACAAATTAAAGAATTACATTTTTGACATGAAATTTGTAGGAGTCGAGAATGACCCCCTCTTGTTTTTTTATATTTATCATTTTTTAAAATATTTTTTTTCATAAAATTATTATATAACAGGTTTATTAATTAATTCTTCTGGATCATTATAAAAAATAATATTCCTAGCTATGCCTTTAAGTGTGCTAGAAATATCTGAACCTTCTTTCGCTATAACAAAGATAGGTTTATTTTTTGCATATGCATAACCAGCTTCAATACCTACCCCCACACCTTTTTCTGAAAATTCAACAACTAACAAATCTGATGAACCTATAATTTCAAAAGTTTTTTGCATGAGTGCCTCAGGGGTAAGTTTTACCTCTCCCCATTTTTCATAATCGCGAGCCATGACGATAGTTTCTATTCCAATTTTTTCAAGCACTGCTGAAACACTCTCAATAGTTTTTTTATTAGAATTATCTTCTTTAAATTTTATTACTAAATAGGCTTTCATATAATTTCTCTTATTTTTTCTTGGATTGCATTTAATACATCTAAGGGAATTTTAAAGTCATGATCAGTTTTATAATTATGACCCCAGCGTTCATCTTTAAAAACTACATCCATAAATTCTTTAGGCTTCGCATATCGTGGAATAAAATGTCCATGAAGATGACGAGTATCGTTTCCAAGAAAACAATAATTAAACCAATCTGGTTGAAAGATTTTTGTAACAGCATTTTTAAAATCATTAAGTACCACAAAAAGCTCTTTTTGTTCTTCGGGTGTTGCTTCAGTTAAATCAAGCGCATTTTCTCTTTTACACCATACAATACAACGACCAAGATAACTTTGATTTTGGTGGATATAAATTGTCCAATATTTGTAATCCTTTATTATAAATTTTGAAAATTCGTCTGCCATATAAAAAGTATATCACTTATTAAATTTTTATTTCTCAATATAAATTTCCAACCTCTTAATAATATCTTCATCTTTTTTCCCTCTTGTATCAATTCTATAGCCGTTTTTTACACTAAATTGATATGCTTTCAAAAAATCTTCTGGAGTTAAAGTAAAAGCATCTTTATTTTTATATTGAACCAATTCTGAATAATTATTAATTATTTTATCTCTTATTAATATGCTTTTTTATCATCCTAACGATTTCTGGGAATTTGGATATTTTAAAATGTCCGTTTTTGCTCTTATAGATAATGATTTTTGCATTTTTTAGTTTCTTTCTGTATTTTTCGGCGTGAGCAACTGGAACATCATCGTCATCTTTTGAAAATAATAAAGTAAGATTTTTAGAATTTTTCTCAATTAAAGAAAGGTTAGATTTTAGCTTAAATCCACCAACTAAATCTTCATGAAAACAAGTATCATCAAAAGGAGGACAAATTAAATAGGTAGCTAAAATTCTTTTTGGAAATTTATTTTCGGATAGATATTTTGCAAAAAAAATTCCGCCTAAAGAACCTCCCATTAAAATAATGTTATTTCTTAAGTAGGGGAGATATCTTTCAAAATGAATTTTCCAGTCAATATATTTGGCATTATCCGGCAAAGGCATACGTGGTCTAATTATTTCAAAACTTTTGCCTAATTCTTTATCTAGATAATTATCAGACCATCTTTCTTTTTTATCGATTGATATCTCTCTGGTTTTTAGAAAATGCAAGTAATCCTTATTATTCTTGAAAGTCATTCCACCATGAATGTAAAATATTTGTGTTTTCTTTTTCATAATTTTATTATATCAAAATTACGAGCTGGGAGGCTTGGATTCGAACCAAGATAACATTCTCCAGAGGAATGTGTCCTACCATTAGACGATCTCCCAATGGTACTTATACAGTAATACAAAATCACGTTTTTATCAATTAGACTTTCAATATATAAAATCTATCTGTAGAATATTTTTATTACAGAGATTATTATTGTTAGAATAGCTTGGAAAATTATATTGATTAAAATCAAGGCTGTGGCGAGTAATCCCAAGTGGGTAAAAAAAGGCCAGGAGATAAATATTAAAAGAAATATTAAAAACCAAACATTTTTTAAATCCTGCCAAGAGGATCCAATTGTTGCTCCAATATTTAGGAATAGAAATATTACAATTAAATTTTTCCATTGAACCATATCAATTTGTTTTAAAAAATTTAAAAAATCGTTTAAAAATAATTTCCAATTGGTAAATGGGGGCATAATAAATTGATTTGCCAGAAAATATTTATTTACAAGAAAGAGAAACAATAATCCACCAAACATGGGTGCGATTGAAATTAATAAATTTCCAATCAGCGGTAATCGGGGATTGGAGTAGACAATATGTGGTTGTTGAACGAAAACTTTATATTGGCTAATTTTTGAACCTGTTAAAAGGCAGGCAATCGCATGAGAAGTTTCGTGAATGAATGTTCCCAAATAATAGAGAAGATAATTTATTTTATAATTTAAAAAACGCCAATTTATCCAATTACTAATATACCCTAGTATACTTATTAAAATAATTACCATTCCAATAGTGATTTCTTTCATAATAAATTTAAATTTGATTGATTTTCTGGTCTAAATTATAACATATAAAATTAGTGCTGGGATTTTTATTGCCGAGCTTAGCTCTATAACTTTAGAGAGAATAAAATATTACATTTTGGTTTTAATTCTTTCAAGCGCTAAAATAAATGCGCCACGACGAAGATCTGTGTTTGATTCTTTTGCTTTTTCCAGAATTTTTTTGGCTGAACTTTCAAGCATAGGTTGAAGCTTATTAAAAACTTCTTTTTCACTCCAATGTTCGTTTTTAAGATTTTGGTCCCACTCAAAATAAGAAACTGTGACACCACCAGAATTTGCTAAAATATCTGGCACAATTGGAACACCTTTTTTAAACAAAATTTCATCAGCTTCCGGTGTTATTGGGCCATTAGCAAGTTCTAGAATCGCTTTGGCTTTTATATTACCCGCATTCCCACTAGTTATTTGATTTTCAAATGCAGCAGGAATTAATATATCGCATTTAGTTTCTAAAAGTTCTTCATTTGTTATTTCTTTAGATTCAGGAAAACCTGAAAGGGAACCGGTATTTTTCTTATATTTTACAAGCTTTTCTATATCAAGACCATTTTTATTATAAACTCCACCCTTTGAATCTGAAATAGCAATAATAGTATGACCTGCTTTATTCCAAATAAGCGCCGCGTTTGACCCGGCATTTCCAAAACCTTGAATTACAACTTCGCATTTTTCCGGCAAGTTTAATTCTTTTTGAAGCGCTTCAAAAACAAAAAATCCGCCTTGAGCTGTTGCTGTGCCTCTTCCTTCGGAACCTCCTTTATCAAGTGGTTTACCGGTTATCATTGCTCCGGTTTTATCCCCGGTTATTTTTTGGTATTCGTCATTCATCCAATCCATTATTTCAGGTGTTGTATTTACATCAGGAGCTGGGACATCTTTTTGAGGTCCCAAAATATCTGAAAGTTTTTGTATCCATCCGCGTGAAAGTCTTTCCAATTCTCCTTTCGACAACTCTTTTGGGTTGACTGTTATTCCACCCTTTCCTCCACCCATTGGAATTCCAGCAACAGCGCATTTAAGCGTCATCCAAAATGCTAACGCTTTTACTTCATTTATTTCTGTATCTTGATGATATCTAATACCACCTTTATATGGTCCCAAAGCATTATTGTATTCAACCCTATAACCTTCAAATATTTTAAAAGAACCATTGTCCATTTTTATGGGAATAGAAATTCTTATATCACGATCAGGTTGACGTAGGCGAGCGATAAATTCATCACTAAAATTTTTAATCTTTGAGACTTTGTCTAACTGCGACATTGCGTTTTGAAATGAGTTTTGCATTATATTTTTTTACCAATTACTTTTAATAATATTATTTATATGATGAATTTACCATGAAGTTTTTTTTAAAGCAAATTTTTATAATATTTCAAGATAATGCCAAAGTCTTAGAATTTTGCTATACTTTATCTATCTAAATGAAAAGCAATTTTATTTCTAAAATAAAAAGTACATTCACAAGTACCCATTTTTGGTTTTTTGTGATTTTATTGTTAATAGTTATTCTATTTTTTGTAGTTCCAGAATTTTTAAGCAGTAATATAATAAATGGGAAAAAAGATGGAATAAATGAAATTACAAAATCCATAGAAAAATTAATTGCGCCTATTCCACCGCTTGACACTGTGGCTTATGACAAGAAAATAAATGAATTAGCCAATAATCCTCCCGACCCCATAATTTTTCAGACCGTTAAAACTATTGTAAAAGATAAAAATGGCAAGTCCATAACTAAAATTACTAAAGTTCCTCTTTCTCCACAGCCAGTTAGAACACATCTCTGGCCGGTAAAGACCGTTTATCCTAATGCCGGAGCTGTCTTGCCATTCAATCGTATTGTCGCTTATTATGGCAATTTATTTTCAAAGGGTATGGGAGTTCTTGGAGAGTATTCTGAAAATGAAATGTTGCAAAAATTAGAAGTTGAAGTAAAGAAGTGGCAGATTGCTGACCCCCTAACTCCGGTATTTCCAGCGCTTCATTATATTACTGTCGTAGCCCAAGGTAGTCCTGGAAACGATAGTAAATATAGAACTCGTATGCCATATTCTGAAATAGACAAAGTGCTAACGATAGCAGCGAAAATGAGTGCTCTTGTTTTTTTAGATATTCAAGTTGGCTTTAGTAATTTACAAACTGAATTACCACTGCTTGAAAAATATCTCAAGATGCCTAATGTACATTTAGGTATTGATCCAGAATTTTCCATGAAAACCGGCATTAGACCGGGTAAAGTAGTCGGTACAGTAGATGCAGTAGATATAAATTTTGCAGTAAATTATTTGGCAAAAATTGTGAAAGAAAATAATCTTACTCCGAAAATACTTGTTGTTCATCGCTATACGCAAAAAATGGTCACTAATTATAAAGAAATAAAATCATTACCGGAGGTGCAAATTGTTATAAATATGGATGGTTGGGGAGGGGCATCCCAAAAGATGAATACCTACCAGCAATTCATTTATAAAGAACCCGTTCAATTTACCGGTTTTAAATTATTTTACAAGAACGATATTCTTACAGCAGATACTACTTTAATGACGCCAAAAGATTTGTTAAAATTAAATCCTCGACCTATTTATATTCAGTATCAGTAAAATTTTAAATTATAATATTTAATTTAAATGTGATATCATATTAGAATGTTTTCAAATTATTTAACCACTAGCGCACATGGTTTCTTACCGGTCATTATGGTTTCAGCATTAATAGACAGCATCAATCCTTGCGCTATATCTGTTTTATTTTTAACTATTACTTTTTTATTTAGTTTGGGCAAGAATAGAAAATTTATTTTATTGTCTGGCGGTGTCTATATTTTAGCTATTGCCATTGTTTATACATTGATAGGTTTAGGGGCGCTTCAAGCTCTTAGCTTTTTTAACGTTCCGAACATAATGGCGAAAATCGGGGTCTCCATATTGCTCCTCTACAGCATAATTGGTTTAATAAATGAATTTTTCCCAAGTTTTCCAGTCAAATTAAAAATGCCGGAGAACACACATACAACTCTTGCAAAGGTCATAAAGAAAGGCTCTATTCCAGCCTTTCTTTTACTAGGTGCTTTAGTCGCTTTGTTTGAATTTCCATGTACCGGAGGACCTTATCTTTTTGTTTTGACCTTGCTTCATGATTACGCGAATTTCTGGAAAGGTTTTTGGTATTTGATTATGTATAATTTTGTTTTCGTATTGCCTCTTATTCTCATACTTGCATTTGCTACGAACAAGTTTATGATAGAAAAGATAGATAAGTTACGCAGACTGGAGACGAAAAAAGCTCGTGTGATATTGCTTATTATTCTTGTAGCATTTGGTCTTATTATATTTTCATTATAAAATTAACACAGGCACTAGGCCGTTAGGCACTAGGCACTAGCATTCAAAAAGCTAAAGCCTAAAGCCTAAATTTCCTAAAGCCTATGAAAGATGACTGATCCAAAATTAATGAGTTTTGAGGAACTTCAAAAGAAAATAACTTCACTGAAAGAAAATAGGGGAGTTGATTTATCAACGGAAGAAGATTTGAGTATTGCCGTTATGAATTTAATAAGTCTGGAAGAGCATTTCTTCTTTTCTGGAGCAAAAACAGGCAAGAGTGAATATTATGAAATGTTAAAAGAAGTGCGGGAAATGCGAAAAGTTCTTTTAGCTCGAATGATAGATAAAACTGAAGCGGAAAGTTGGTGCATATCAAAGCATTTGCTTGGAACAACGATGCGACTGATGGAAGTTGGCACTAAATTACAAAGCGATGGCAAAACAGAAGATGCAAAACAGATATTCAGTTTTGCCTATAAAACTTTTAATTTATTCTTTGGGCTTAGATTGAAAATTATTAATGCGGCAGATGTCAAAGGCGCTTTGGAAAAAGAAAAACCGATGACCTTTGATGACATTATGAGCAAGCTTGTTGATTGTTGCAAAGAATAATAAAAATAAAATTACTTGTCCCGTTATAAATTCAATGAATGGGGCATAATAAAAAAATTTATTAATTAAAATTTATAATGGGATGACTAATAAAAATATTTTTCTTTTAATAATTAGCCTTTTAATTTTGGGAGCGATTGCAACCGTGATAATTGAATCAGTAGGGAAGCCGCCTGTTGTTTCAACTAAATATGACGCTTTTGCGCAATGTCTTGCGTCAAAAAAATTAACTATGTATGGCGCTGTATGGTGTTCTCATTGCAAAACGGAAAAAGCGCGTTTTGGAGATTCTTTTAAATATGTTCCTTATATTGAATGTACAGAAAATCCAAATTTATGTCTTGAAAAAGGTATAGATGGCTATCCGACTTGGATAGATGAAAAAGGGAAGAAATACGCTGGAGAACAAGGTTTAGAAAAGTTGTCCGAAATAAGCGGTTGTGAATTACCAGCAAATTAAGTTATACTATAATAATGAAACAAGCACGATTAGACCAATTAGCCGACAGTATATTTGCCATAGTTATGACTATTTTGGTTTTTGAGATACGTATACCTGACTACATTGGAATAGTCGGGGAACAGACTCTTTTAAAATCTCTGTTTGCTCTCTCTCCGGTTTTCTTAAGTTATCTTTTGAGTTTTTCTCTTCTTTTTACTTATTGGCGGTCGCATCACTTTATTGAATCAATACTGGCAAAGAATATTGACAGATATTTTTCCAATATAAACGCGGTCTTTTTTTTCTTCGTAGGACTTGTGCCATTTTCATCCCATCTTTTAGGTAAATACAGCTATTCTAAAACTGCCATTATCTTTTTTGCGTTGAATGTTATTTTTATCGGTCTTTCGTTATTCAGAATGCGTCAATATGTTATTAAATCCAAAACTATCGAAAACGCATCAGTTACCAAAACAGAAAATGAGCATGCGAATATGCATATATTATTTCCGGTTGGAGCGGCGATTGTTGCCATATTTGTATCGTTTTTCAGCAGTGGTTTCGCTATCTTATTGCTTACTCTTGCAATCTTATTTAATTTTTTGGAAAAAAGCACAGAATATACTTTTTTCTTTATTGATATTTTTCGCAAGAAAAAATTAGAATAATATGAATAATATGACGGATTCTAAAGAAGAGACAAAAGCTTGGCGTGAAATGAAGGTAAAGAATAGATTTTTAAATGCATTTAGGGGCATGCATATTTTTTATAAAACTTCGAGGCACTTTTCTGTACTGGTATTTATGACAGCGATAGTAATAATTTTAGGATTTTATTTAAGGGTTTCCAGTTTTGAATGGATTGCTTTAATTTTTTCCGTTGGTTTTGTGATAGTTTCGGAAGTATTTAATACAGCTATAGAGATAGACATAGATTTAACCTCTCCGGGTTATCATCCTTTCGCTCGCGATACTAAAGATGCTGCCGCTGCTGCTGTCGTGTTGTCTATATTTACTTCGATAATTATTGGGTTCATTGTTTTTTTACCTAAAATTTTTTGATATGCTAATATATAACTCATATGTCTAATAAAAATATTTTCATTTTAATAATTACTCTTTTAATTTTAGGAACAATCACAGCTATTTTACTTCAGTCTCCCAGTATACCGGCTGGTCCTGGCAAGTATGATACCTTTGCGCAGTGCCTAAAAGATAAAGGCGCAATTTTTTATGGAGCTTTTTGGTGTTCGCATTGCCAGACTCAAAAGAAGATGTTTGGCTCATCTGTTAAATTTTTGCCTTATGTTGAATGTTCTACTCCGGATGGTTCTAATCAAACAAAGGAATGCACGGATAAAGGAGTTACTGGATATCCGACTTGGGTGTTTGCCGATGGCTCTCGTTTAACAGGAGAAATTTCGCTTCAAACACTAGCGAACAAAACTTCTTGTTTACTGCCTCAATAGTTATATTTATGAATACGGAAACTGTCCATTATCTTAATATTTTTCTTGGATTAGGCGCAATTGCGCTTCAAATTTTTTCTGTTATAGTTTTGTTTATTCTTTTTTTTTATCCTAAAAAAAATGATTTTTT
>JBBUIR010000071.1:0-2391 GCA_038055245.1 Patescibacteria group bacterium
TGGTAGCGTGTGGATAATCAAGCAATGCTAAACAGGTAAAACGAAAAACGTGTTCAAGACGAGGTGTCCAGTTGGCTCCGAATTGTTTCTGTAAAACTTCAATCAATCCTTGAGTCAATTGAAATTTAAACATAGGATCAACATTGGCTAACGGATTGAAAGATGCCGGAAAATCAACATCTCCGGGATCTATCATGCAGACATCCTCAACACGTTCTTTCGGTATATAATCCAACATCGCATCTATCACATCACCGTGCGGATCGATAAAACATAAGCCATGATTGTAGGTTATATCTTGGCGCATGAGAAGCTCAAGCAATTTACTTTTTCCGACACCGGACTTTCCGACAATATAAAGATGCCGTCTGCGGTCTATGCGCTTGATACCGAAAATAAATTTTTTTTCTTCAAGAGAAGCGACATAATTAGTACGCCCAATAAAAGAAACCTCTTCAGGTTTAACTTTTCCAAACACCGGCAATTCCGGCGGAGGCGGACCATATTTGATTATTTGCACTCGATTTGGTTTCGGCATATGGCTATTTTATCACACTTTAGACCCCTACCCAACCTCCCCCTTACTAAGGGGAAGAATAAAGGAGGGGGTCAATATACTTCTTTATTATAACAACTTTCGCAGTAAACTATTTCCGGACGGTCGGGAGCATAGGCTGTTTCAAATTCATTTGAACATTTTCCGGAATGTTCATGATTATTTTTTTCACACATGCAGATTCGGCGCCATAATTTCATAGGATTTCGTTTTCTTAAACGCGCTTCGTGGCGACAAATAAAACAAAGACGCGGTAATGGTACTCCGAGCTGACGATACAAATTAAGTTCATTTTTTGTTATTTTGAAAGCCCCTAAGCAACGATCTTGACATTTTCCTTTATGCAAGCAACCTATAATTTCTTCGATAATTGAATCTGAGACATCTTTCAAATCATCCGGAAGATCTTCAGGCTGTACGGTCGTCACATATTCGCTGACTTTTCTATCTCGCCATCTATATCCTCTCTTAAGCGCTTCCTCTTTTGTTAGAGGAAAATAATCTTGCGCTTGTGTTTCGTTATAACAAAATGGTGAAATTTCAGCCGGAAAAAACTCTCCATATTTATAAATAATTCCTCTTTTGTCGATATAAGGCACATTATTCATTTGCTCTTTTATTTTCGAGATGAGCGCCTCATATTCTTCTTTTGTATATTGCTTATTTAAAATACAATACTTTTTAGTTCGAAGCCCAATACATCCAAATAAATTATCACAACCATAACAATTGAAAGAATATTCTACATTATTAGAACTATAAACTACACTGGTAAAAAGATTGTGAAAATTGCCGATTCCAGTATCAAATATTTCATAAAATAATTCTCCCTCCCCACCTCCCGGACCAGAATCATAAGCATCTTTGACACGAATTAACCAATGGGAATATTTACAATCTTCTACTTTGTCAAAAGTATCAAAACATACCTTACAATTCTTGGTTCCATCTAAATTATCGCCAGAAGAATTTACTACTCTTACTTGATTTGTAAAACGATGAATTGAATTCAAATAGAGCTCATTAAATTTTTCTTTTATTTTTGAAATAGATTTATAACTTCTTAGATTTAATTTCTCTAGACAAGCCATATATTCTTCCCGTGTTAGCTGTTCATTCCACATACAATATGATTTACTGCGAAGATTAGTGCATCCAAAACAATCTATGCAACCGTTACAATCATATAAAAAATATGAATCTACGCAATTTTTACATTTAAAAGAATATAAAGTATGATAACAATCCGTACAAAATATATCTTCATAGCAAAGCTCCGATTTATGAACTACATAAAGATCTGAAGATTCTTTTATTTCTCCTATTCTATTCGAATAAAATGTTTTTTCTATTTTCCAGGAAGCTGAAGACATATAGCTATCTTTGCTTTCTTCGGCAACATTGCAATAATCACTGTTTGTTGCTTTTGAATTGGAAAGACACTGTAGAGGTATCTGATCGCGCAATTCTTTCCATTGCTCAAAAAATGGTTTCGAAAAATCATATTTTTTACCATATGAAATGGCATTCCATTTATCGCCCCACCAGGATTTTATGTCGTAGACCACCAGCTTTTCTTCCGGGTGATAAATAGTGATGACATCTTCATCATGACCCTCCGCATCACATTTTCTTTTAAAAAGAGACATCTCATTTCTCCAGCATAAGCGTCTGACAGTCCGACATTCCGGGCAAAATGTCGGTGGAGAAACTTTTATTTTTTGATAGAAATTAAAATCTTCCGGCTCGATTGTGAAGTCTTTTTTACAATTTTGGCAAATTTTGGTTTCACTTTTCATTTTTTACTCCAAAATTTTTCTCAAGACATCTTCCGG
>JBBUIR010000072.1:0-2908 GCA_038055245.1 Patescibacteria group bacterium
AACAAAATCTCGGATAAACGATATTTTTTTATACCCTTATATTATAGTAGATAATCCACAGCATATCAACTAGTTATCCACAGTCAAGGACAGTCCTTCGTATTTACGAAGGACTGTCCTTTTTAAGCTTATTTTATTGGATTTTTTGTCCTAGGTTTTAACAAAAAAGCTGTTATTATTAGAATAATTATTGAAATAATTATATATATCAATTGCAAGTGATCAAGAACATAGTTAATGATATAGTTATTGTTATTATATTTTTCAATTTTTGGTACTATATTTTCTTTAATATTTAGTAATCCTTCACTTATTATTGTCGGGACATTATCTTTATATCTATAAATTTTTACATTATAATTTCCTTCCTTTTCTAACGGAGGAATAACACTTTGGTAACGTCCGCTGTCTTTATTAAATGAAAACAAATATTGTCCTATGAGTTCTCCGTCTTTATTTATAACTTTTACCAAATCATCGGGAAAAGTTTTTGAATTTATATCAATGACAGTGCTTTTGTCATTGCCTATGATAACAGCTTTAGTATTTGCAAGCGGTTCGACTTGTTGGTTGTATTGATGCGCGAAAAAAGTTTCTGTTACTGGGATTTCTAATGGCTTTTTTTCTGGTTGTGTGGGTATTATTTTTATTGGCGTTTCTATTGGTGTCTCTGGTTGCGTAGGAATTTTTTTTGTAGAATATGCAGTTTCAGATACTGCCACACCTGAAGAATAATTTCCTTTATTATCTTTAGAAAATAATACATAGAAATATTTTTTACCCGCTATTACATTTTTATTTAAAAATTTTTCTGCTGATCCTTCATAAATTAATTTACCCAAAAACGGATCTCCTCTAAAACGATCTTCATGTCTCATTATGCGAACATATGAAAAATTTGGATCAGGCGGGTTTTTCCAAGTGATAGTGATACTAAGAATATCGGTTGATGCCTTTACATTGCGGGGATTTAATGGGAAGGTTGTGTCTTTTAAAAATTTTGTAAAAAAATATGTTGGTGGATAGGTGTTGCTTTTTCCACTAGCATCCCGACTTTCAATTGTAAAATAATACATCGTTCCCGGTTTTAAATTTATTATTTCAATTTTATGATCTCTGGCAAAAACAATACTGCTAAGAGTTCCTTCTTTTACTTCTGTCGTCTCACCCCATTTTATTGCGCTTATAGTACTGACAGAACTATTCCAGTTAATGATTGCATTAATGAAATTTGGTTGAATAGATAAATTGTATAAATAAATATTTTCTTGAGCTATAATACCCCCCCCGCCTCCTCTTGAAGGAGAAGGCGGGGGGGTAACAACAGCGCAATCAACAGGACAACTAAGCGATGTTTCTCCAGTACTTGGTTCACAGATACCATTGTTGTTGCATCCGTTAACTCCCAAATCTATTTGTATAGAATTTGATCCGGCATAAAGATGGACAATATTACTATTTAACAAAAATAGTATAAAAATGAATGAAATAATTTTTGTGATTTTCATTATTATAACGTTATGGCAGTTACGGTAATTGGAGCAGAATAACTGCCTGCGGGTTGAATATGATTTGCTCCGGATTCTGCGCGAAAACGAACTGTCGCAGTACTTCCTGATGGCTGATTGCTTGTTGTTCTTTGAAATGCTGTCTTCGGTGAAGTAGAAAGTCCATCCCAGCATTTAGCGCTAACTTCTCCAGATCCGGTATTGCATATTATACCATTGTCTTTAAAACGCGCATTTGTGTCAACTCCCTCCGGAGAAAATCCAAAAGCTGACGCAGTAGAAACAATAGAAAAATTATAGTCAGGGTCCGCTCCAGCCGGAGTGTAATCAGAAAAAGAATTTGAGCCAGATGTAAGCGCTGGAGCAGTAGTAACTTTTATGCTCATACTATAACCGGCAGAGTTATCTGTTGTTACTTGCCAAAACATTGTTCCTTCGCTTGCCTCGCCGTTTATTCCGCCAATAGGAGTCAATGCCAAATCAGATGGACTTGAAATAGCAATGTAACTTTCTTGCATTTGCCAAAATCCCGCATATAAAAAGTAATTAGTACTGTTTGAATTTCCAGCGCCTGTTTCTCCCAGAGTATCGCCAAGCTTATAATTGGAGCTTGAAGAATCTTGTCCGCCAATATTGACAGTATCAGACATTATTTTATATGTGCTGCTTTGCATAGTTTCTGCAAGGATGGCATATATGGGTATCACAAAAAAAGAGATCAGAAGAAAAATGATAGCACCTTTTTTCTTTACAAGTTGTGTGATAAATTTTTTCATTTTATTTTTCTTTTTTTCTTAATTCAAAACGTGTTAAGAAATAATAAATGAGGGCGACAATGAGCGCGATGCCTACAAATCCGATGAGAAGTATTTTCCATGGAAGCACCCAAAATGATAAATCTATATTTTCATATTCACCACCATAACCTTTATTTAAAGATAGATGCGCCGTGTAGCGTCCAAGACCAAATCCTTCAGTCCAATTTACTTCTCTATATCTAATGGAGTCTGGGAGTACAAAATAAGCATCAACTGGCAGAGTGTTCACAATTTTACCGAATATATTTTTAATTGTTATTGTTCCATAAGGGACAAGGTGAACATTGCCGGTATTTTTAAATGCGATTTCAAATCCTTCCGGTCTTGTTTCGTAAAATAATTTTTGGGGTCCGATTAATTTAAAATTTTCAACAGCGCCTTCTTCTTTTCCTTCACCATTTATTTTAAGCAAAAAAAGCGAACCAATTCTGGAAATGATTCGTGTTTTTCCTTCCACATCTTTTGAATTCTGGCCTTCTTGATTATCCGGATCATTAGAAATAATAAGCGCTCCATAATATCCTCTGGGTTCTGCATTTTTAGGAATCGATACAGTTACTGGAATAATAATTTTTTCTCCGA
>JBBUIR010000073.1:0-1607 GCA_038055245.1 Patescibacteria group bacterium
AAAATCATATGCCAAACAAGATATTTTTTCTTTTTGGTTTGCAAAAAATCTATAAAAAAAACAAGTGCCGGGAAAATAAAAATAGCCAGAAGAGAATCATTACGACCAGGGATAAAGGCTATAGTTTGTGCTGTTAATGGATGAATACTAAAAATTAACACGAATAAAAACGCTATTTCTTTTTTTAAATTTAATTTAAGTAAAAACCAAAAAAGTAAGCACATCGCCAGAATATGCAGTAATATATTGCTAAAATGCGACATAAAAATAATAGATTCTTTTCCTAATTGCGCGTCCAGCATAAAAGTAACTCGTTCAATGGGACGATAAAAAGTACCGCCATTATATGGTGTTCGGAATATATCTTCACTAAAAGCTTGAGGAGTATTTGATAAATCTTTATTAAATTGATACTGATCCATTACCAGAACGTTATCATCTAAATAAACGATATTAGAAAAAAGTGTTGTAAAATAAACAATGAAAATCAATAAACCAATCCAAAAAAAAGGATGCCAAGATTCTAAAAATATTTTATGAAATTTGCTTTCTTTATCATCAATCATTTTTTTGAGCTATGATGGTTATTACTTCTCCACTTTTGCTGAAATATAAGCAAAGATTAATTAAAAAACAAGGTAAGAAAAAAACAATAAAAAGAAAAGCGTGCCAAATTATTTTTGGATTTGCCTCCATATTTTGCAGCCATTCAAAAAAATAAGAATCAGAATTGGTTATTAAATTAACGACGCTTTGTGTGGAAGTAAAAGTTGAATATTCCAGAGAAAAAGTCCGTATTTTTTTAATCTTAAAATCATACTTCTTAAGTAGCGCAACTAAGGATGAAGGTGTGAAAAAAAATAAATGATGTCTTAAATCTAATGCCAGCCAATGTTTTCCCGTAAGTCTTCTAGCCCATGAATTAAAATTTGGAACTTCAATAAACAATATTCCTTCTTTATTGAGCAGTTCATACATTTTCTCCACATATCTTTCAGGCTCTTCCACGTGCTCCAATACATGCAAAATAGTGATGATATCAAATTTTTTTTCAAAAGATAATTCCAAAAGGTCTTTATCGTAAATTTCTAATTTTAATTTTTCTTTTGAAAATTTATAAGCATTATCAGCAATCTGTGTTCCCACAGCTCTCTCATATTTGAAATATTTTTTCATAAAGTAAAGCACCCATCCTCGACCGCTTCCGATGTCTAAAATACCCTTAGAATTTGGCTTTAAAACGGAAATTTTATAAGCGCGCATAAAACGAAATGCTTTTACTACCCATTCAATTACAAAACCAAATCTACTGGCTGTTTCTTTTTTATAATAATTTTCATAAATTTTCTCAGACTTTAAAAATTTAGGTTCGTTTTTTTTGGCAAAAATCATTTTGCATGATGAACACTCACACAATTGATGACCTTTTGTTTCTAAAATAATTTCATAATTTTTATTCTGGCAAATCATAGTATAAAGATTTATTTTTTTAGAATTTTTTTAGCACATGATTTTAAGAAAAATTTAACTGCGGTATAAAGAGTTAGAAATCCATATTTTAAACTTCTTCTGAAATTTATAGAGGAAGTTTCGGCAGTATATTTTGC
>JBBUIR010000074.1:0-2835 GCA_038055245.1 Patescibacteria group bacterium
CCTTTTGGATTTTTAAACTCTATGGATTTAGCATGAAGCGCTAATCTTTTTAAACCTTTTGGACAAGGGCCGTTGGGATTATAAAGAGAATCGCAAACAATAGGATGATTTATAAATTTCATATGTACGCGAATTTGATGCGTTCGGCCTGTTTTTGGATGTATTTCTAAATAAGTAAATTTATTAGATGAGACTTTAAATCTTTTTAGAACTCTGTACTCGGTAATAGCTTCGCGAAGCTCTCCGCGTACCCCACGACCGGCAAGATGGCGACGAAAATCTCTCGGACTTCTGCCGATCGGTTTATTTATCGTGCCATGATCATTTTTAACCCAACCAGAAACAATTGCGTAATATGTTTTTCTGATTTCTCTATTCATAAACAGTTTTTTAAAATAAGCAAAAGCTTTTTTTGTTTTTACAATAATCAGAACACCAGATGTTTCTTTATCTAGTCGGTGTACTATGCCAGGACGATCAATTTCTTGTTTGTTAAAGGTCACTGGCTCTCCTATTCCCTTTAATTTTGGATAATTTTTTAAAATCCAATCGGTAATTGTTTTTTCCTTGCTGCGTCCGTCAGAGTGCACGGAAATACTAGAAGGTTTATCTATGGCCAAAATATCGGAATCTTCATATAGAATTTTTATTTTCATTTGTATCTTTATTGTACCAAGTTAGAACCTATTTCCAAAACAAATGATGGCACGCCGTCGCGCTCCGGCTCTAAAAACCCAAAGAATCCATTATTTTTTCAGATGGATGTTCTTTTATTTCTTCTTCAATAACATTACCTCCAAGCATAAAGTTTCTTATTTCTTCTGCAAAATTTTGTTCTATGGGCATTGAAATTATCGGCATAAATAATCTTTCTGATTTTATAAAAAGCGTAGGTTTTTCGCCTTCCCTTTTTACCCAAAAAGATTTTATATTTTCGTAAGGAAAAAGACGGTTTCTAATTTTTAATCCTTTTTCATTTAATTCATAAAAAACCAAATCTGGTTTTTTAATAGCAAAAGCTCCAAGCAATATTCCACCTATGATTAAAAGCAAACCAAAAAAATAATTACTATAGATAAATGATGTAACTGAGCCTGCCACAACAATAACACCAAGTGCCCAGAACCAATCATTGCCTCGTTCTTTTTCTTCATATTCCAACGCTGTCCATTCTAGTTTTTTATCTGAATCCATTAGTATAATTATACCCTAACACTTATTTTAAATCTATACCTAAAATATTTGAAATAGTCTTAGTTACTATTTTTACTTTACAATATAGTTATTTGCAATGTAATTATAGAGACCTTTTTGACTTTCATTACCAGAATTTACTACTTTGTTGAGGTATGCTTTTATTTTTTCAGTATTAAGATTACCTAATATAAAATCGTTATAAAACTTTTCATCTTCTTCTCCTAGTTCGTTTGGATCCATTTTTTTAAAATAGACGGTTTTTTGGTTTTTTTCCTCAAGTTCTTTTAATGCAGCCATGAGAGACCGAAAAGCTGTTGGACTCTCTTGTTTATTTGTGAGTGATCCTTCCATATAGATAGTATATCAAATGTTAAATATTAAAAAAACAAACAATGCGGGACACGTGGGTTAAGTGCCCATATGTTCAATCCTTGTAAGCATGTTCTAGCACTTTTCTTTCACACTCGCTGAAGCACTCGGGTTATTGAAATTTTTATAATTATAATCTTTGATTTCCATAATCAACTTTGTTTGAGGTAATTTTAGAGAACTCGTCCATACTTATTTCTCCACGAACCACTTTTGCGTAGCCAGGTATATTCTCAAATGTCATATCAGCAAGACCTGAAAGTTTAACAAGATCCACGGTAATCAAAACATCACCAACAAGCCAATCATAACAATATTCATTTGAAGTATCGTCTCGCAATTTCAAAGATTTTCCGTATTTCTTTTCTATCCATTCAATAAGCTTATCTGCTTTCTTATCAATAAATCCAAAAGAACAATGTATACCATCTTTAACATATGTGAGATTTTTTAAGATAGAGATTGAACCATCTATAGTATCTCCCGGAATAAACTCAAGGCTAAAACCAATGAGTGTGGGGCTTTTGGAGAACCTAATTTTTATACCTAAATTAACAAGTTGTTCCTCTATTTTCCCCCGGTTTTGTTCTTCCCAACTTATACCCAAAATCTCTTTGTTAGAAAAATTTATTAATTTCCAAATTTTCTCAAATGTTTCGGTGCTATAACTTTTACCCGAGGTAGCACCTCTCATGGCTCTCTCATTAGATTTTTCCATAAATTTCGAAAAATCTTTATCAGTTTGGTTAATACCTAATAATGACCAAAAAAATTTATTCAGTTTTTCTTTTAGTTTCATATTCTCTAATTATAGCTTGAGGTCTGTGAAATTGTTAGTATTTTTTGCACTCGGGTCATTCTGATATTAAATTAGATGCTTCTTTATAAATGCTCGTCCGGAACCGGATTTTAAATATTTTTCAAAATTGAAAGCTTTATATTTATCTTTTATTGCAAAGTAAAAGTCCAACTCTAAAGGTAAACGGTTCGATGTTGCTGGTATATTGCCTTTTTGATGCCTTGATAACCTATCTTTTAGATCATCTGTACAGCCCACATAAAAACCATCTTTGCATTTTAAACTATACACATAATACATTCATACAGTATATGTTGCGAAGGTCGCCTTCGCAAACCTTCAGCGGACTTTGTCACGCCAAAGGTTCGCTACTGCGAACCGAAGGCGGAGGCGGTGAGATTCGAACTCACGGTGCCTTGCGGCACTTCGGTTTTCAAGACCGATGCACTAAACCTCTATGCGACGCCTCC
>JBBUIR010000075.1:0-1223 GCA_038055245.1 Patescibacteria group bacterium
GCCATAACAACTGCTTTTGAAATAGTATTTAAATCCATAAATTTTATATATTAATTAATAATAACGACCTCATGCCCATCTTGACTTGACGAGACAGGTTTTTCCTCATGTTCATCATGATCAGTGGATGCAATGGTAAAGTAAACAACAAGTAAAATTGAAAAAATAAGCGCCTGAATAAGTCCTACAAGTATTTCAAGAAAAAGAAAAGGTATTGGAACAATATATCCGACTAACGCTGCCATAGAAACAAGTAAAACTTCCCCCGCAAATACATTACCAAAAAGACGAAACGATAATGAAGCAATCTTGGCAAACTCGCCGACAATTTCAATTAATCCAACAAAGAACGTAATTGGAGCTACGATAATGATCGTCGGGTCTTTTCGTAATTTTTTCCCTATCTGTCCAATTACTTTTAGATTAACATATTTATTAAAAGTTTTCCATATGCCTATTGAAAAAACACCGAATATATTCGCTCCAAGAACTGCCATAATTGCAAGCGCAATTGTCGTATTTATATCAGCAGTCCCTCCTCTCAGGAAAGGCACGAAAACTGCGCTAGTTTCCCCTTTTTCTATAAGTCCAAATCCTCCAAGCGGAAGTATTCCGAACCAATTATTAATAAGAATAAAAAAGAAAACCGAAATAGCAATCGGAAAAATTTTTAAAGAAAGAGCTCTATCGTTTGTAACTTGATCACATAAAGAAAGCGCGCCTTCTACAATAATTTCAAAAAGATTTTGAATCTTGCCGGGAATTTCTTTAAGTTTAGAACGAAGAACAAAAGATAAAATAATAATGACAATTACAGCAATCCAACTGGTAAAAAAAGCATTGGTAATAGAAAAACCTTGAAAATGTAATATTGGTTCTGCAAATAATGTGATATTTTCTTTCATAAATTATTTTTCTTTTTTAACTTCTTCTTTTGTTTTTTCTATAAATTTTTTAACAGCACGCACAATACCAAAAGATGAGATCAAAAAACTTATACCGGTAAAGCCTATAAGCAACCATGGTTTTGTGCCGTAGCGTTCATCAAGATATTTACCTGCAATAAGCGCTAATATTATCGGTACTGCAATCCACGTGGAAATTTCACTAAATATTTCCAATGCCGGTTTCCACCAAATTCCTTTTTCTTTTTTATTTTCTTCCGTTTCCATGTGGGCGTGGTAGGAATCGGACCTACGGCCTCTGTCTTATCAGGACAGCGT
>JBBUIR010000076.1:0-10633 GCA_038055245.1 Patescibacteria group bacterium
AAATATGGTTTTGGAAGTTGCTAAAAAAGAAGGTTTTGAATTGGATGCCGGTTCGGCTGAATTGATAGCCATATTAGGCGACGGATCATTTCGTGATGCTTTAGGCACTCTTCAAAAAATTCTGAATTTTTCTAAAACTAAGAAAGTAAAAAGAGAAGATGTGGAAAAAATAACCGGAGCGCCGAAAACCGTTTTGGTTAATGATTTTATTTCCGCTATTGCCGAGAAAAATCTAGAAAATGGAATCCTAACCATCAGAAAAGCTGCAGCCGAAAGTTTGGATATGAAACTTTACTCTAAACTTATTATAGAAAAGTTTCGTATGGCAGTAATTTTAAAATATGCTCCAAAATTGGAAAAGGAAATGATGGGGGATTTAGGAGAAGAAGATTTAGAGTTTTTGAAAGATTTGGTAAAAGATGACCACGAAGGCTTGCTTCGCTCAAAAGCGCTTTCGATTCTGCTTGAAGCTTACAGCGACATTGACCGAGCATTTGTTTCCGAACTTCCATTGGAGCTTGCGTTAGTGAAGATTATAAGTAAAGATAAAGAAGTTGTTTAATAAAGTTAATATATTGGGAGGTCGTCTAACGGTAGGACAGTCGCCTTTGAAGCGATCAATTTTGGTTCGATTCCAAGCCTCCCAGCACTTCTTCGCCTTCGCTGGACTCAGGCTCATCAGTGCCTGCGGCCAGCAATATAAAAAGAAAAGAAGTCCCTGAGGAATTTATGACGAAGGGCAAATTTATATTTATGTACTTTACTTATATTTTAGAATGTTCCGATAAAAGTTTATATGTTGGTTGCACAAATAATTTGGAAAGAAGATTGAAACAACACAACAATTCAAAATGGGGTGCTCATTACACAAAAATTCGCCGACCGGTTATTTTGAAATATAAAGAAAAGTTTAAAACATTAAAAGAGGCACGAAAAAGAGAATCTGAAATAAAAGGATGGAGAAGAGAAAAGAAATTAGAATTATTTAAAAAATGGTTTATTAAAAAATAATTATAGATAAGATATGAATGAAACAAACTACTAGCATCCCAGAATTTGGAATCAAGAGAGATAATGAGGAGCGAAGAGACGGGGGATGCGCTGTTGTTTTTGACCCACAAAATCAAAAATACGCAGTTTATAGAAATCTAAAGAATGAAATGCTAGGACTTTATGGTGGAGGATTTGATGAAAATGAAAATAAAAATTATGACCATTGGATTTATTTTTTAAGAAAAAGCGTAAATCGCGCTATTGAACTCGGATATGACACTATAAATCAAAATCCATCATAGCCAACCGGTTGGAATTTCCACTGCGGGAGGTCAAGCAAGAAGCTGCCATACGTTGTTCAGATTCATCTGAAGAAATTGGAACAATGGTTGTTGAGGTTCATGAATCCTTTAGGGAAACTAAGGAAGTGGGTCTGATAAGATTTTATTATCAACCTGCTATAAAGCTTTTTGCGGGACAATTTAATTAACTAAGTTTTTAATTTTTTATTCACCAGGGCTCTGCCAATAAGACAGAGCCCTTTATCTTTATTTTTAGTATTTATTTATGTTATGATATAATTATGACCTTTAAAAAAGCTGGAATTATTTTGTTTTTAATATTTTCTATATTACCAATACAAAAAACATTTGCGCAGAATTCTAATACCGGTTTTGTGTCCGGAAATATTTGGTATTCAAAAGATCTTTTTGAAGAAGGAGATAAAGTTAAAATTTATACTTTTATTTTTAATCCGGATAGTAGAGAACTTTCTGGTACTGTAATATTTTTTGATAAAACTACTTTATTAGGTAAGAAAAATTTTACTATAACAGGGAAAAGGGCGGAAGATGTATCTATAGATTGGACAGTAAATGCTGGAGATCATACGATCTTTGCTAAAATTGAAAATGCAAAATTTATAATATCAAATGGAAATTATGAAGAAATATATATCGCAGAAAATGAAACAACTAAAAGCTTGCGTACTGTAAATAAAAAAATTGTTATAAAAACAACTGACACGACTAAAAATATTGATTCTGTAATAGATAATATTGCTACTATTAGCTTAGAATCAACTAACAATATCAAAAAAGTAATAGGAAAAAACATACCAGATTTTATAGCTAAACCAATGGTTTTAAGCGCTAACACAGTTGAAAACCTTCGTCAGGATATTAGTATTGCTTCAGAAAATAAAAAAGAAAAAGTAAAAAATGAGATTAAAACACTAGACAATACCAAGGTTGCATTAGATTCAAAAACAGCGACAAATACATTATTAAAACCATTTAAATATGTAGAATTATTTTTTCTTTCTATCTTTTCATTTATTCTCAATAATAAAGTTTTATTTTATGGCATTTTAGCTATTATTGTTTTTTTTCTTTTGCGTTATATTTGGAAGAAATTTTTTTAAAAATATGAAAAAAAGAATCTTAGTTTTCTTAATACTGCTATTATCTATACTTTATATGCCTTTTTGGTTGTCTATTATATTAATATTAATAGCAATGGCTTATTTTTTGTTTTTTTTGGAAGGTATTGTTTTATTTTTTCTTTCGGATTTACTTTATGGAACAAGCGAAATTAGATTTTTAAATATATTTTTTATTTCTACCATTATTTCTTTTTTATTTCTGATAATAATAGAACTATTAAAAAAGAAAATTAGAATTTCGAAATAAACAATAAAATGATAAGAAAAATATTATCAAAACAAAAAATCAAAAATGCTAATTTTTTTGTGGAACCTGATGAAATTTTTCTTGATTCTAAAAATTTACAAAACTTTGACCGTCAGCAATTTGAAGGTCGAATAGAAAAACCAATTTCTAAAAAAACTATTTTTTTTGTTGGCATCTTTTTTTTATTATTTTTAGGAATATTTTCGGCTAGACTTGGATACCTTCAAATACAAAAAGGTAAAGCATATTTAAATAGAAGTAAAAATAATACTCTGGAAAAACAAATTATTTTTAGTGATAGGGGAATCATCTATGACAGAAATAAGATAGAACTTGCTTGGAATAAAGAAGGGAAAGATTTACCTACTACAATCCGTACATACTTGTCACCTGGGTTTTCACATATTCTAGGTTATGTAAGTTATCCAATGCAAGATAAAGCAGGAAATTATTGGCAAAACGAATTTATAGGCAAGGACGGACTTGAAAAACAATACAATTCACAACTAAAAGGTGAAAACGGTTCAAAAATAATAGAAATAGATGCGCGCAAAGCAGTTCATTCAGAAAATATCGTAAATATCCCTAAACGTGGCACTGATTTGATAACGACAATAGATTCACGCATTCAAACAAAATTATACACCTTAATTAAAAATTTATCACAAAGCAATTCTTTTACAGGCGGAGCAGGCATATTAATTGATATTAAAAATGGAGAAATATTAACTTCTGTTAGTTTTCCAGAATATGATTCTGAAATTCTTTCATTAGGTAAAGATACGAAAAAGATTGAAAATTATTTAAATGATAAAAGAAAAGTTTTTCTAGATAAAACTATATCCGGTTTATACACACCAGGTTCTATTTTAAAACCAATTTTTGCTATTGGAGCATTAACAGAAGGTATAATTGATCCATACAAAAAAATATTATCCACAGGTTCTATCTCAATTCCAAATCCATATTTTCCAGACCAAAAAACTGTTTTTAAAGATTGGAAAGCTCATGGATGGACAGATATGCGACAAGCTATAGCTGTATCAAGCGATGTTTATTTTTATTCAATTGGAGGAGGATTTGAAGAACAAAAAGGTTTAGGAATAGTAAACATTGAGAAATATGCCAAACTTTTTGGTATTGGAGAAAAAACTGGTGTTGACTTACCGGATGAAAAAGAAGGTGTAATTCCTAGTCCTCTATGGAAAGCAAAAAATTTTAAAGGTGAAGTATGGCGTATTGGAGACACCTATCACACCGCTATTGGACAATATGGATTTCAAGTAACTCCTATGGAAATGACACGCGCAATATCTGCCATTGCAAATTATGGTTCGCTTATCACTCCGCATTATATTTTAGGAGATATAGAAAAATCCATTACAAAAATAGATTTGAAAAAAGAATATTTTGATGTTATACATGAAGGGATGAGACAAAGTGTTCTAGTAGGAACCTCCGCATTAGTTAATGTACCTTATATGCAAGTTGCCGCTAAAACCGGTACAGCGCAGCTTGGTATAAATAAAAATAAAGTTAATTCTTGGATTATCGGTTTTTTCCCGTATAAAAATCCAAAATATGCATTTACTATAATGATGGAAGCTGGTCCTTCTTTAAATAATGTGGGCGCGTCTTCTATAATGCGTCAATTTTTAGATTGGATGTCTATAAATACCCCACAATATTTTAAATAAACAAGTTTGCGCTTTTGTGTGTTTGTACGGTATAATATAAAAATGAGTAAAGTAAAAATAATTTTTGCGTTAGGTGTTTGGGTAACAATATTGCCATATTTGGGTTTTCCATTTTCTTTTAAAAATGTATTGTTTTCTGTTACTGGTTTAGGAATTATTTATCTTAGTTATTTATTATATAACAATTCTAAAACAGAGGAGACAGAAAAAAAAACTTTTGATAATTTTTCTGAAAATAGTAATTTTAGTGAAAATAAAATAAATTCACAAGAACAGATTGACTTGAATAAAGAAAAAATTTAGTAATTTAATAAATATAATTTTATGTTAGAATATTTTAGAATAAGGCGAGCTTCAGCCACCATCTTGCTTGTAGCCATTTTTTTTGGTTCAGGTATTTATATAGGATTTAATAATAGACCAGAAATAAATAAAGTTACTGATATATTTGGTAAAGAAACTGCAGTTGCAACAAAAACTGATTTTTCTCCCTTTTGGAAAGTTTGGAATAATATTAACGAAAAATATCCAAATGCTAGTAAAATAACTGACCAAAATAAGCTCTATGGAGCTATTTCTGGGCTTATAGGCTCTTTAAATGATCCATATAGCGTATTTTTTAACCCAGATGAAGCAAAGCTGTTTAAAGACGATATACAGGGAAATTTTAGTGGAGTTGGTATGGAAATTGGCATAAAAGATAAAATACTTATGGTGATTGCTCCTCTTAAGAATACTCCTGCCTATAAGGCTAATATAAAATCAGGCGACAAAATTCTTAAAATTGATAATCTGGTCACTTCTGGTTTGAGTATTGAAAAAGCAATAAGATTGATAAGAGGAGACACAGGTACAATAGTAACACTTACAATCTTCCATGATGGAGACAAAGAACCAAAAGAAATAAAAATCATGCGAGATACTATCAATATACCAACTCTTGATACAGAATTAAGAAAAGATGGTATTTTTGTAATAAAACTTTACAGCTTTTCCGCAAATTCAGTTGGACTTTTTCGTAACGCAATTAAAGAATTCTTCACATCTCAGTCTGATAAATTACTGCTTGATTTAAGAGGAAATCCTGGAGGGTATCTAGATGCGGCTGTTGATATGTCGAGTTGGTTTTTAGAAGGAGGTAAAACTGTTGTGACAGAAGATTATGGGAATAACTCAAAACCAAAAGCATATAGAAGTCAGGGTTATAATATATTTACTGACAAATTAAAGTTTGTGATTTTGATAGATGGCGGCTCTGCATCAGCATCTGAAATTTTTGCCGGCGCGATGCAGGATTATAAAAAAGCTTTACTTATAGGAGAAAAAAGCTACGGCAAAGGTTCTGTGCAGGAAGTCGTAAAAGTAACACAAAATACTATTTTAAAAATCACAGTGGCTAAATGGTTAACTCCAAATGGTAATTCGATTTCTGAAAAAGGTTTAACCCCTGATTATGAAGTACCCTTTACAAAAAAAGATATCGAAGCAAAAAGGGATTCGCAATTAAATAAAGCAGTAGAATTATTAAATAATTGGCCTAAATAAAAAAATATGAAAATTATTTTTTTACAAGATGTACCTAGAATAGGTAAAAAATATGATATAAAAGAAGTGAACGACGGCTATGCTATGAATTTTTTATTTCCTAAAAAATGGGCTACTATGGCAACTCCAAAAGCTATAGCAGAAATTGAAAAACATAAAAAAGAAATAGTGATTGAAAGGGAAGTGCAAGAAGATCTTTTAATGAAAAATTTGGAAGAGATAAAGGATAAAACTATCACCATAAAAGCCAAAGCGGATGAAAAAGGTCACCTTTTTTCTGCTATTCATGAAAAAATGATAGTAGAAGTCATGGAAAAAGAATATCACGCTCAAATAAATGAAAAATTTATCGTTTTAGAAAAACAAATTAAAGAAATAGGGGAATTTGAAATCCCAATTGTTGTAAAAAACAAAAAATCTTCGTTCAAACTTATTGTAGAGAAAATATAAAAACTAGATTACATTTACTGTCTTTTTTACTACCATTTTACCGTTAAAAGACGTCTTGCGTTTAGAACCAAATTTAACTGTGCCGGACTTTAAAGCAAAAAGTGTGTGATCGCGTCCCATAGACACATTATTGCCAGCCATAATGACCGTACCACGCTGACGAATAATAATAGAGCCAGATTGCGCTTTTTGCCCATCAGTAAGTTTAGTACCGAGATATTTTGGATTTGAATCTCTTAAGTTTTTCGCTGTTCCGCCAGCTTTTCTATGTGCCATTTTAATTAGTTGTTAGGCTCTAGGTTCTAGATTCTAGTTAAAAATAAATAGAAAATAAAACTATAGACTAATATTTAAAAATCATTTATAATAAAGACAATTAAGAGTATATATAATTATATGGAAAAAATCAAGCTAATAATAAAAAACTACGTAGAGAGTGATAAAGGAAAAGATATTCTAGTGATTATTATTATTGTTTTGGTTGGTCTAGGTTCATTTGAGCTAGGTAGATTATCTAAAGACAACACAACCCCCGGTATAAAAATAGAATATCCAAATCAAGAAGCTAATGTCATAGAATCTACAGAAAATTCACCTAACAAACAAAAATCAACTTTAAAAAATTTCTTTGCTTCAAGTAAAGGGAATAAATATTATTCTATAAGTTGCAGCGCTGGAAAAACTATTAAGGAAGAAAATAGAGTATACTTTACGACTTCAACAGAAGCTCAAAGCGCCGGTTATGAGCTTTCCAGCTCGTGTAAATAGCAATATAATACTCTTTTGTGCGACATAGATATATTGTGATATAATTTTTACTATGATAAATAATAATCATGAAATAAAAAAATCTATCGGTAGTAAGAAAAAAAAATTTTGGGAAATTGATAAAATTAAAGAAGGTTTCAAAAAATTCTTTAATGAAAATAATCGTTATCCCACAGCAACTGAAATTGATACATGTTCTTATTTACCAGCTTCACGAACATTACAACGCAGATTTAATGGTGTAGTAGGTCTTCGACAAACTCTAAAACTTGATATTACTGATTTTACTAAAGGAAAAGTCAGATCAGAAAAGGCTAAAAGTGTAAACAAGAGAGCATATATATTAGAAAAAAATGTTTACGATTATTTAAATAATAAATTTGGAATAGAATTTGTTCATCGTGAGTATTTTTTTAGTGATGACCATCGCACAAGAACAGATTTTTTCGTGTACCATAAACATGGCCAGTTTTCAATAGATGTATTTTATCCTTCTGATAAGCACAACTTTATAGGATGTCTTAATAGCAAAATGAGGACTTATAGAAGTGATATTATGATGCAATATCCAGTAATCTTTCTTCAGATGAATGAAAATCTTAAAAGAGAGGATATAGATAAAGTTCTTGCTAATAAAAAAAACAAATTAAGATTAGATCAGCAAGTAATGTGCTATAAGGAATTTAAGAACTTTTGTTCAAAGAAGGTATCAAATACTGTTATCTAATAGTAATATACATATGTCGTATAAACTACCCGCGTAAAAGATATAATGTGCGACGTATCTATTATTTTAATGTATAGCCACAAAAGCTATTCCCTATTATCTATTGATAACAGGAGCAGCTAATTCATAATCAGTAGGTTTACCATCTCTGATTCGTTCCATATTGTTTATAAAAGATGCCCAAAAAATATTTACAAAAATATCATTCCAAAGATAAGATACCGGTTTTTTAAAATAATCATTCCATAAATTTCTAGTACCTCCCCCGACATAGCTTATATTGTCTTGCGCTTCAGGGCTTTCTACCACTGACTTAACGCTTATTTTAAAATAGCTAAGCACTAAAATAAGAATAAGTCCCAAAAGTAGAATTCCGATAATACTTATTCCCTTTTCTTTTTTATTAAACTTTATCATTATAATTTCAGTTAGAAAACACTATTAAATAATATCTTAACCCAATCAATAACATCAGATATAGAAATCTTAAAATATTTCATTAAAAATAGAGCAATAATAATAAAAATTATTAATTTTAGAAACCCACTTTGTTTATTTTTTATATTGTAATTCATC
This sequence comes from Patescibacteria group bacterium, assembly GCA_038055245.1. GTDB lineage: Bacteria > Patescibacteriota > Minisyncoccia > Phycocordibacterales > UBA9973 > UBA9973. The sequence goes on from JBBUIR010000076.1 coordinate 8,448, forward strand.
TCTATATTTTACCATACTATGTTTAGTTAAAACAATACTTATTTAAACATCTGAAATATTGTAGATGGTAAATAATATAATGGATCAAGATAAGCATTAACTGGAGAAATTGGCATAGTATAAATGCGTCCAGCGCAAGCTTGGCTTGGTCTAGATTCCATTTTTACCGCATCTGAAGCATAAACTGATACATGTAGATGCGGACCAGTGGAATAACCAGTGTTGCCGGAATAACCTATTACCTCACCTCTTGAGATTTGTTGTCCTGAATAAACTTTAATCAAAGAAAGATGACCATAAGTGCTTGAAAGACCATTATTGTATTTAATAAAAATAAATTTTCCAAAGGAGGCTCCTGAACAAGTTATATCCGTATCTCCGATACCAAGCACTGCACCGTCTGCCATAGCTTTAACAGACGTACCTATAGATGCGCGAAAATCAACACCATTATGCGTACCATTTGCATAAAGACGCTTCCCTGCTTCCGTCTTACCGAAAAGTTGAGTTATATATATATAATCAAGTGGCCAACTCAATACTCCCCCATTGGGAAGTTTAGAAGGGTCAAGAATATATTTTAATTGCGATTCGTAATCTCTTAACTCTTTTTCAAATGCATCTTTTTTAGCAAGTCTGTCTTTTAATAATTTTTGATAATTGGTTTCGTTATTTTTTGTCTGCGTTAAAAGTTTCTTTTTTTCCGCTGTATTTTGATCTACAATTTTTTTCTGATCGGCGAGTCTGGATTTTAACGTCACTAATTCATTTTTAGCATCTGTTGTTTTCTTTTTAGTATCTTCTAAATTGCTTTTTGTTTGTTTTAATTGAATAGTTGTTTTTCTTAACTTATCGCTGATAGTAGCCATATTGTCTATATCATTCCAAATTAAAGTAAAATCATTTTCTGACAATATTGTCGCCAACGCATCACTCTGTTCAAATTCGCTTATTTGTTTGATGCCTAATGATATGGCATTTATATTGTTTGTTATAACATTTTGTTTGTCATTTATTTTCAAACTTAGTTCTTTTATTTTTAAATTTGTTTTATCTATCTTTTTTTGAGTCACAGAAATATCAGCGGTCAGTTTTTTTCTGGTCAAATCAAGTTGCTTCAGGGAAACATTTAAAGAATCTTTTTGTTGTCCTAAATCGTTAAGTTGCGCCTGATACTGGGCAATCTCTTTTTCTAGCGCATCTATATCTAAATTTCTTTGGTTTATTTTATTGTTTAGCTCCCCTACTGTTTGCGCATAAGAAAAAATAATAGGAATCAATATAAAAATTCCCAAAAAAATTAAAAATACCACAGGGGAACCCTGTGTTTTTACACAGGGTTCCCCTGTGGTTACCTTAGATTGCTTTTTGTAATCGTGATAAAGTTTCATTTTTTCCTAAAATCTCGGCAATAATGAATGGATCTGGAGATTTATCAAGTCCTGAAAGCGCATATCGGATAGGATGCAGTAATTCTCCCCTATTTTCCAGTTTATCAGCTATTTGTATTAAAATATTTTTTATATTTTCATTTGTAAAATCTTTTTCTTCTAATTTATTCAATTCATTTATAGCTTGATTTAAGTTTTCTGAAATTTTTTCAGCTGACATGTTTTTGTAAATTAATTTTTCTTTCACATATTCTGGTTGCTTGTAAAAAAAATCCAACTCTCCTTTTTCTACCATTTCTTTAACATCACCCCATTTAGAAATTCTTTCCGAGATTATTGGAACAATTTTTTCTATTTTTAAATCATCTGGCAAATATTCAAAAATTTTATTTTTTAGTTCTTCAGTTAAAAGTTTTTTAATATGTTCTTTATTTATCCAATCTAATTTTTCTAAGTTCATTCGCGCGCCGGAATGTCCAATACGAGAAATATCAAAAGCCTCTATAAGTTCATCCATTGTAAAAATTTCCCTATCATCTCCGGGATTCCAACCTAAAAGAGCCAAAAAATTAATTATTGCTTCGGGCAAATATCCTTCATTTCTGTATTCTAAAACATCTTTTGCTCCGTCTCTTTTTCCCAGTTTTTTCTTTCCATCAGGAGCCATAATCGGAGGCAATGTAACAAAAAGTGGCGGTTTAATACCTAAGGCTTCATAAATTGATAAAAATTTTGGAGTAGAAGAAATAAATTCTTGTCCACGCATCACATGAGTCACATTCATTTCAATATCAT
>JBBUIR010000077.1:0-2757 GCA_038055245.1 Patescibacteria group bacterium
CAAAAATATTTCCTAGTGTGGAATCTTCCCAACCCGGCACGACAATCGGCAAATTCTTTTTTGCGGCTTCAAGCAACCAGCAATGCTCCGGATTGCCCTCATATTTATTTTTTAATTCATCCGATAATAAAATTTGGTAAAAATATTCGTGCGGAAAATATCTTTCACCTTTTTTTTCGGCATCTTTCCATCTTTTTAAAATAATCGGCTCTACCACCCTAAACGCTTCTTCTTCCGGAATAGATGTGTCTGTTACTCTTCTCTCTCCCCTGTTTAAAATTTTTTCATCGTCTTCTTTGGTAAAATATCTGTAATCCGGATAATCTTTATAACTATTGTGCGCCACCAATCTAAAAACCGATTCTTCCAAATTTGCACCTGTGCAAGAAATGGCATGAATTTTATTTTCCTTTATCATTGGCGCGAGAGTAATGCCCATCTGCGCAGAAGACATGGCCCCACCCATAGCTACCAGCATTTTTCCTCCATCATCTAAATGTTTCTTAAAAGCGAGCGTTGCATCCTTAAAAGCGCGAGCGTTAAAATTATGAAATAATTTTTGGAATAAATCCAATATTGAAATTTTATTTTGCATAAAAATAAATTTATTCTTAATTCCTAAAAATTTCCTCTAATTTCAACGCGGTTTGTGGACCTATTTTTCCATCGTCTTTTAGTCCATATTTTTTTTGAAATTCTTTAACTTTTTGCAATGTTATTTTTCCGAAAAAGGCGGTCGGGTTGACCCCTAACATTTTCTGGAGTCTTTTAACATCTTGCCCCGAGAAACCTTGTATTAAAAGACGAGGAAAAGAAATACTCGTTTTGGGTGAGATAAAGTTCGAATCCTGTGCATTATCGGTAACCTTGAAATAAATTACATTACTCTTTTCTCCATTCACTGAAACAAGTAAATAATAAACTCCTGGCACAATAGAAACAGGGTTGTTGGTATTGACTTCAGACATAAATGAGGACGGAATGGTAAAAGTCAAACTTTTCCCATCAGTAGACGGTAGATTGATGAAATCCTTTTCACCATCTATAGGGGAAACAGTATTATTGGTTTCAGAATTATAATTTGTACTTCCTATAAAAGTTACTACATTATTATTCGTAAAGCCAGATCCTGTAATAGTGATTTTAGTTCCTACAGGACCACTACTTGGAAAAATCTTTGCAATAGTGGGATGAACCACTTTTGCATTTGTCACAAATTTATCCGCTAATGAAACACTGTCAAGTTCACTAAAACTACCCCAATACCCAGGAACCCCAGAAAAACAAAGCAATTCCATCCCGTTGTGGTCAGCGTTACTCCATTTAGATACGGTCAAATCAACGCTACCTGATGGAGGCAACAAGGTTCCTATCCATTCAACACCATTCACTTTGAATTTATCAAGTTGACTATATACCTGACATCCCGATGCGCCGTTACTTGTCCAAGTCACTTTCAATACATCTCCCAAAGAAACTACAACAAAATCATCTTCTCCATTTATCTTCAGGTCAGCGGTGACATTCACAGCGACAACGGGACAAAGTTGACCTGTAACTGTGCTGTATTTTGTCGTTGAATCACATCCATCAACGGCTTTAACTAAAACAAAATTAGGAGTAATCACTAGACTCAAAACAAACAAAATACCAAAATAATATTTACTCATATAAATATTATACATGTCACCATAAAAATACACAAGTATATAACTGTTTGCTTTTTGATATAAATTATGCAATAATCGTCCTATGGAATTAGTGACTAAAATATTGCCTTATGTGCAGATAATACTCTCTGTATTGCTAGTATCAGCGATACTGCTCCAACAATCAGGGGCGGGATTGGGAGGCGCTTTGGGAGGAAGCAATGGTGACGCTTTTCATCACACTCGCCGAGGTTTTGAAAGATTTCTTTTTTACTTATCTATTGTTTGTGGAATTCTTTTTACTTTGTCTGCTTTCTTAATTATAATAATAAAAGCAAGAAGTTAAGAAACTATATTGTATTAAATTCTTAGTTTTATGGAAAATTTCTATACTCGCATACGTAATTTACTGCCATCAAAAAACGAAATTAAGAAAGTTATCTCTCATTTTTCAAAAAGAGAGTATTTTATTTTTTTCGGTTTTGTGATAATTTTTTTTATAAGCACGTTAATAATATTTGAGGATGTAAATAAATCTTTTATGATAAAAGTGGCCCTAAAAGGAGGATCCATAACCGAAGGCATCATCGGCACTCCCCGCTTTATAAATCCAGTACTCGCGTTTTCTGACACTGATCAAGATTTAGCATCACTTATTTATTCCGGACTAATGAGAAAAAACTCTAACGGCACTCTTATTGCAGATTTAGCTAAAAAATATGAAGTATCAGAAGATGGTCTAATATATATTTTTACTTTAAAAGATAATATTTATTTCCACGACGAAAAACCTGTCACTGCTGACGATATAGTTTTCACTGTAAATAAAATTAAGGACCCGGTAATAAAAAGCCCTAAAAAAGGAAATTGGGACAGCGTCAGTGTTGAAAAAATAGACAAAAAAACAGTTAAGTTTACATTAAAACAACCTTATGCGTCATTTTTAGAAAATACAACACTTGGTATTATGCCGGCATATTTATGGAGCACTACTCCTATTGAACTGAACGACGCAAACACGCAACCAATCGGGTCAGGACCTTATAAGATTGGAAAAGCAAGTAAGCAATCCGGAGGATCAATAGATTACTATGATTTGATTCCTTTT
>JBBUIR010000078.1:0-6279 GCA_038055245.1 Patescibacteria group bacterium
GTTATCAAAATTGTCTTAGTTAAAAATTCTTCATTACTGTCAGTTTTTACTTTAAATAAATTTGCTTCTCTAGAAACAGAATTGACAATATTTCCTTCTTTGACTTCCAAACTTTCTCCGGTGTTTGCCAAAACATGATTTTTAAAATTATTAGCAAGTTCCGCTCCGGAAATGGAAGTAGTGCCAATCCAATTAAAAATCTGTTCGGACACGACAGATTGCCCGCCCCATTCTTTGGTTATGAATAGAGTTTTTAGTCTTTTACGAGAAGCATACACTGTGGCAGCAGAGCCCGCTGGCCCTCCTCCAATAATTATTAAATCATAAATTAGGTTCATAGGTTTTAGTTGCTAGGTTCTAGTTTGTTAATGATAACGCGAAGCATTTTACTTACTTCTGTAAGTAATAATAAAGATTCGCGTATATCTATATTATACAAATCTTTACAAAGAAACAACTGTGTTTCTAATTCGGAAGTAGAACCATATGCTATATGTAAAAACTGGCAATAGTCTTTTCTTGTTTTTCTACTACTGCCTTCTGCTATATTTGAAACAATAGATACAGCAGAACGTTGAATTTGTGATTTCAAAGCAAATATTTCGGATTGAGGAAGTTTGGCTGTAATTTTATAAACTTGTTTTGTAAGTTCGTATCCCTTCTGCCAAACAATTAAATCCTTATATGATTTTATATTGGAATCAGGCATTAATGTTTACAATACTGGTCTTTTTATTATTAAATCAATTTCAGGGTTATCTAATTTTAAATTAGATATAACTTTTTCTACCACAGCATCAACTTCCATATATTCTTTAACATTTTCAGGATACTTTTCTTTATAAATATCAGTTTGCATTCCACCAGGGAATATTCCATATACTTGTATATTCAAATCTTTAACTTCTTTTCTTATTGATTCGGTTAATCCTTTTATTGCGAATTTAGAAGAAGAATAAGCAGATATTCCTGGCTTACCATCAAGCCCCGCAGTTGAATTAATATTTATTATTGTCCCACTACTTTGCTTTTTTATTTGAGTAAGAGCAATCTGACATCCATAGAAATATCCAAAAAAGTTTACATCAAACAAATAATGTAATTTTTCAATATTTACTTCTTCAACCAAATTTGGAGCAATTTGTATCCCTGCGTTGTTAATCCAAATGTCTATTCTTCCATATTTTTGAATAATGTATTCGCCAAGTTTTTTAATATCTTCTATTGAAGTAACATCTGCTGTAAAACTATCAACTAATAATTCATTTGCTGTTGATTTTAAATTTTCTTTTTCATGGCTAGATACAATAACATTAGCATTTTCGTTTTTAAATGCTTGAGCTAGGGCTTTACCAAATCCCTGACTTCCGCCAGTTATGACAACCACTTTATCTTTTAATACCATAAATATGTTTTTTTACTAGAACCTAGTTCCTAGAAACTAGTACCTAATTCTTCTTTCTCCTCAAAAATGCTGGAACAGCGCTCCAGTCTTCAGTATCATCTTCTATAATTATTTCTTCTTCTTTTTTTTCGGTTTTTTTTAAGAAGTCAGTGTTATTTTTATTTGAACTTTGTATAGTATTGTGTATTTCTTTCACTGCTTTATCCGCATTTTCTTCTTTTAATAATGTTTGGTTCAAAATAGCGGTTCCGCTAAAAAGATTTTTGCGAGGCACATCATTAGCGAAGCTACAAGCTATAACAGTGACTTTCAATTCGCCTTTCTTTAATTTTTCATCTCTGATTGTGCCAAAAATTACTTTTGCGTCTTTGTCTATCGATTCGGTAATTATTTTAGCTGCTTCTTGTATCTCGTGAATAGTTATATCGTCTCCACCAGAGATAGCGAAGAGCACTCCTTTAGCGCCATTGATTGAAATTTCCAAAAGGGGAGAATTAATAGCTTGTAGCGCTGCTTTTGAAGCGCGGCCATCTCCAGATGCCAAGCCTATTCCCATAAGAGCGCTTCCAGCATCCGACATAATGGCTCTAATATCTGCGAAATCAACATTTATAATTCCAGGAGTAGTAATAAGGTCTGAAATACCTTCTACTGCTTGACGCAAAACATTGTCGCAACTAGCGAAAGCATCTTTGAAATTTGTGTTTTTATCGGCTAATTGTATTAATTTGTCATTTGGAATAATAATAATGGCATCCACTTCTTTCGCTAAATCCTCGATTCCTTTCTCAGCAATTTTCATTCGATGATTACCTTCAAAAAAGAAAGGTTTAGTAACTACAGCTACAGTCAGTATTCCTTGTTCTTTTGCCGCGCGAGCGACGATAGGCGCCGCACCCGTGCCTGTACCCCCACCCATTCCACAAGCGACGAAAATCATATCAGCTCCCTTGATGACATCTTGGATTTCAGATTTTGTTTCTTCAGCGGCTTTCTTTCCAATTTCCGGGTTCATTCCAGCGCCGAGACCTTTGGTAAGATTTTTTCCGATATGAATTTTTTTCTCAGCTAAAGAATGATGAAGGTCTTGCGTATCGGTATTCATGCAAATAAACGACACGCCTTTGACTTTGGAGTTAATCATATGATTAATGGCATTCTTCCCGGATCCTCCTATTCCGATGACCATAATACGAGCGAAACTTTCTATTGCGGGGTTTAATTTAGGCATATTTTTATAATAACAAAAAATAAAAAAAAGTAAAGTCTATGGCATCAACTGTTTAATATTTGATTTTATTATGCTTTTCAGATTTTTAAAAAAATTTTTAAAAAAATTTTTGGAATAAAAATTATTATTGTCATCAAACACTATAAGACCAAGGACAGTAAACCAAGAAGGATCACGAAGTTTGGTTTTAATATTGCCAAAAATTTCAGTTACGCCTATCCTAGAAGGAAGTTTAAGAGCAGATTTTGAAAATTCTTCAAGCAAAGAAATATTTGCGCTTCCACCAATAAATACGATTCCTGCCGGCAACAATTCATTTCTTTTTATTTTTTTTAAATGATTTTCTATTAATTCAAAGATATCAAAAAGACGCGCTTCAACAATCTCATCTAATTTTTTCTTTGAAAAGTCTTCTGTAATATTTCCAAGTTTAAAACTCTCCGCATTTTCAAGCGAGACTTTCATTCCCAGGGCAATATCATTCGTGACGTCTGCTCCGCCAATAGAAAATGTATGGAGCGACGCAAGTATTCCATTCTCAAAAACAGCAAGCGAGACAGTTTCAGATCCTATATTGACTAATGCCCCTCCCACTATTTTTTGTCTTTCAGACAGCGCAATACGGCTCCCAGCTTCGGCAGAAGCGATAACATCTATGGGTTCTATTTCAGCCAGAGTTATAACTTCCAGCAAATCTTCAAAATGTGAAAGAGAGCAAGTTATAAAAAGAGCTTTGACTTCAAGCTTAGTTCCTTGCATATCTTCCGGTCGGCCCAGTATTTCTTTACCATCAAGTTTAAAAGAAATAGGGAATACTTTTATTACTTTTTTATTATTTAAATTTAAATTATCCTCGCAATCTTGCAGCGCCTTATTTATATCTAAACCGGTTACTTCGCCATCAGCCTTGGAAATAATTCCTATGCCGCTACTCATATCTCCACGCAGAGTTACGCCGCCAATTGAAATAAAAGCGCGCCTGATTTTTATGCCTGAATTTTTTTCAGCCCTGGAGACAGCATTTTTCAACGACATTACCGCAAGAGGTATGTTAACGACATATCCATGTCGGATACCTTTTGTTTCGCTTTCCCCTATACCAATAATCTTAGGATTTTTTTCTCCTTTTAAAAACTCTCCCACTACGACTCTTGTGGTGGTGGATCCCATGTCTATTCCTATAGAAATATTTCTGATCATACTTGTTCTCCGCTATCTCCATTCTACTACTATGTTCCATTCCTTTCAAATGAAGCATTCCGTGGATAACTAAAAAGCCCAATAATTGCTCAAAAGTCCTATTAAATTTTTTTAATTCTTTTCTAATGACACTTTTACACAGGATAAGCTCACCCACATTTTTATGCAAAGAAAAAGAAAGCACATTAGCGGGTTTGTCTATATTTCTATATTTCTTATTTATTTCCCTAGATTTTTTAGCCGAAATTAAAGCGATAGAGAGCGAGTATTTTTTACCCAGAATATCGTTTTTAATTTTCTCGTACATTTTTTTATTTTATTTTACCAAGTTTTCGAAGTTTTTCTATTTCCTTTCTTCTTTCCAAGTGTTTGAGAGTGCTCTTTTTTACTTTGAGTTTTGACTCTTTTCTTTTGTTATAACGGGAACCTTTCACTTTTTGAATTATATTTGATTCTTGAATTCTGCGAGAAAAACGGCGCAATACGCTTGCGTTGTTTTCGTTTCCATTTTTATTTACTTCAATTACTGTTTTTGCCATACGATATAGATTATCATATAGTGGACTTTTTTGCAAAAAAAAGCTAATATTACGGGATGAAACAATCAGGCGATTATATAACGGAAGAAAAAAGAAAAGCATTGGAAATTGAATTGAAAGAATTAAAAGGTCCAAAAAGAAAAGAAATTTTGGAAAATTTGGCGTACGCTAAATCTTTAGGTGATTTGTCCGAAAATGCGGAATATCACCAGACCCGTGAAGATCAAGGCAAGCTTGAAGAACGTATCGCAAAAATAGAGCAAATTTTACAATCCTCTCAAGTCGTATCCGGAGGCGGAGGTGATGAAATTGAAATTGGTTCCAAGGTTGTAGTTCTAAAAGACGGAGAAAATAAAGAAAAAAAATATCAGATTGTAGGTTCTGAAGAAGCTGATATGGCGCAGGAAAAAATTTCTAATAGATCTCCGTTTGGTAAAGCGCTTTTTGGAAGGAAAAAGGGTGATGATGTTTCTTTTAAAACTCCCAATGGAGTAGTTAATTATAAGATTATAGACGTGTCTTAAATTCCGCCAGAGGCGGATAAATAAAATGTCTTCAATTGATGAAATTAAGGACGCTAGAATAAAAAAGCTGAAACTCTTAAAAAAGAAAGGTGTGAATCCGTATCCAGCAGAATCCAAGAAAGAACTTTCCATACAAGAGACGATTGATTCTTTTGCCAAACTTGAAAAATCCGGAGAGATGAAATGGATTTCCGGTCGAGTAATGTCCATACGCGGACAAGGCGCTATTGTTTTTATAACATTAAATGACGGCACGGGACATTTTCAAGGTTTGCTTAAAAAAGATATTATTGAAGATGAAAAATTTAATTTTTTTAATGAGGTAGTTGATATTGGGGACTTTATAGAAGTTTATGGCAGTTTTTTTACCACTAAAAGAGGAGAGAAAACTGTAGAAGTTAAAGATTGGAATATGCTTTCTAAAAGTTTACTTCCATTGCCGGAAAAATGGCACGGCTTGCAGGATATTGAAGAAAGATTTCGAAAAAGATATCTGGATATTTTAATGAATCCAGAGATTAAAGAACTTCTTACAAAGAAAACGAAGTTTTGGGATACTGCGCGCGCATTTATGAAAGAGCATGAATTTTTAGAAGTTGAAACTCCGACATTGGAAATTACAACCGGCGGGGCTGAAGCGACTCCTTTTAAAACATATAACGAGGATTTTAAGCTGCCTTTATATTTGCGTATTTCAATCGGTGAACTTTGGCAAAAACGCTTAATAGCGGCTGGATTCCAAAAAACTTTTGAAATTGGCAGGGCATATAGGAATGAAGGCTCTGACGCGAATCATTTACAGGAATTTACTAATTTAGAATTTTATTGGGCTTACGCGAATTACAAAGATGGAATGAAACTTGCGGAAGAACTTTATAAAAAGATAGCTATAAATGTTTTTGGAAAAACAAATTTTGAAACACGCGGATATAAATTTGATTTAGTAGGGGAATGGGAACATATTGATTACAGAGAGACTGTAAAAAAAGAAACAGGTATAGATGTGCTTGATACTACTAAAGATGAAATAAAAAAGAAACTTGAAAAACTTAAAATTGTTTATGATGGCAATACGATGGAACGTTTAGTGGATACTCTTTGGAAACATTGCAGAAAACAAATTTCCGGACCTGTGTTTTTAACCGGGCATCCGAAAATTGTTTCTCCGCTTTCAAAATCAATGGAGAAAAATCCAGATCTCACAGAAAGATTTCAGATAATTATTGCTGGCGCTGAAGTAGGGAATGGGTTCTCAGAATTAAATGATCCAATTGATCAAGCGGAAAGATTTGAAGCTCAAAAAGAACTTTTGAAAGCGGGGGACAAAGAAGCAATGATGCCAGATAGTGAATTTGTGGAAATGCTTGAATACGGAATGCC
>JBBUIR010000079.1:0-3545 GCA_038055245.1 Patescibacteria group bacterium
AATCCGGAAAATACAATTTCTGAAATAAAACGCTACATGGGACATCGCTTTGATGACCCGGGAGTTCAAAAAGATAAAATTTCTGCTCCTTTTAAAATTGAAGCTGGAGAAGATAGTGGAGTAAAAGTAAAAATGTCAGATAAGTTTTATCGTCCAGAAGAAATTTCTGCGATGATTTTACAGAAAATAAAAGCCGATGTTGAAGCTAAATTGGGAGAAAAAATAACTGAAGCGGTTATCACAGTTCCTGCCTATTTTAATGATGCGCAAAGAAAAGCAACAAAAGACGCCGGACAAATTGCCGGTCTTGACGTAAAAAGAATTATCAATGAACCAACTGCTGCCGCTCTCGCTTATGGATTTAATAAAAAGAAAAATGAAAAAATAGTCGTCTACGATTTCGGTGGAGGAACTTTTGATGTATCGGTACTTGAAATCGGGGATGATGTTATTGAAGTTAAATCCACAGATGGCGATTCTCATATTGGTGGAGGCGATATTGATAGAAAAGTTATATCCTGGATTGCCGAAGAATATAAAAAGGAGTCCGGTATTGATGTCAGAAAGGATCCTTTAGCTCACCAGAGATTAAAAGAAGCGGCCGAAAAAGCCAAACACGAACTTTCTACCACAATGGAAGCGGAAATAAATATTCCATTCATTACTTCTGATTCGGGAGGACCAAAACACTTGCTTATGAAGATGTCCCGCGCAACTTTGGAATCTTTAGCAAAAGAGTATATAGACCGTTCTATAGTAATAACAAAAAGAGCGCTGGAAGCATCGCCATTTAAGATGGGTGAAATAAATGAAATTATAATGGTTGGCGGACAGACTCGAATGCCAATGATAGTAGAAGCGGTAAAAAATCTTTTTGGTAAAACTCCAAATATGTCTATTAACCCTGATGAAGTCGTAGCGTTAGGCGCTGCTGTGCAGGCAGGTGTACTTGCGGGAGATGTGCGTGATGTTTTGCTCTTGGATGTGATACCGCTCTCGTTAGGTATCGAAACGTTAGGAGGAGTTGGTACAAAATTAATTGATAAGAATACGACTATTCCAGCTTCTAAATCTCAAGTATTTTCAACTGCGGCAGATAACCAAACTTCTGTAGAAATTCATATAGTCCAAGGAGAACGTCCAATGGCATCTGATAACAAATCTCTTGGTCGTTTCATTTTAGATGGAATTCCGCCAGCCCCTCGAGGTATGCCTCAAGTGGAAGTTACTTTTGATATTGATGTAAATGGAATATTGAATGTGACTGCAAAAGATAAAGCTTCTGGTAAAGCTCAATCAATAAAGATAGAAGCAAGCTCAGGACTCAAAGAGGAAGATATTAAAAAGATGCAACAAGATGCAGAAATTCACGCTGAAGAAGATAAAAAGAAAAGAGAAACTGTTGACATAAAAAATACTGCAGAAATGATTATTTACACTGCCGAAAAAGCATTAAAAGATAATGATGCAAAAATTCCAGTTGAGATTAAAGATAGTGTAAATAAAAAGATAGCTGTTTTAAGAGAAGTGAAAGAGGGAACAGATTCTGAGAAGATCAAAAAAGCAACGGAAGAACTTTCTAATGAAATGTCAAAAATCGGTGAAGCTATGAGTAAAGCTGGAGCTGAAACTCCGCCTACGACACCTCCAGAAGAGCAACCAACAGAAGTCCGCGATGCTGAATATAAAGAAAACGAAAAACCTGAAGGGGAAACTAAATAAGAAAAAAAAACGGACGCCTGGCGTCCGTTTTTTGATTTTGTCTTGACTAAATATAGTTTTAGTAGTATACTATAAAAGTATAGTTCATTATTTTATTTTTTTCTTCTAAAACTTCAAATTTATGTAGTGATGGAATTTGGGGTTTTTGTGTTGATGTTTTATGGTTTTATTACGAAAAAAGAAAAAAATCAAAAAGTAGAATTAATTATCAATTTATTTCTGGTAAGTATATTAGGAATTTTTTCATACTTTGTATTTACCGGAATATTAACGATAATTGAGTTTATTAGCTTCGTAACTTTTTTGATGGGCACTTATTATTTAACTCACTCAAAACCTCAATTAGGATGGATTCTGTTTATTTTGGCACATACTGGAAGCGCTTATTTAGGTTTTGGAAAAGGGGAAGATTTTTTTGGAGCTTTTCAAATTGCTTCAATTATAGTAGCTATTATTGGTTCCATATATCCAAAGTTAGAGTGAATAAAGGGTTTTTCTAAAATAGAAGAACCCTTTTGACTTTTTATTGTATCGTATTTGAAAAAAGTCTTAGTAAAAGGTATAATTTAAGTTATGGATCTGCACGAAATACCGAAAAATAGGGAACTTACATATATTGGAAACACTACTTACAGAGACAAAAATGTGCTTTTTGGCATAAAGCGCAAAGATAGGCGTCAGCATGTTTATATTCTCGGAAAATCAGGTACAGGTAAATCCGCGCTGATGTTTAACATGATTATTCAGAATATAGAAAATGGCGATGGAGTTTGCATGGTTGACCCACACGGAGAAAATGTAGAAGCGATTTTATCGGCTATTCCTCCACATCGCATGAAGGATGTCGTTTATTTTAATCCAGCCGACACGGATTTTCATATTGGATTTAATGTCTTAGAACTTATTGATCCAAAATACAAACATCTAGTCGCTTCGGGATTAATGGGTATTTTTACTAAAATTTGGGCAAACGCTTGGAGCGCCAGAATGGAATATATTTTAAATAATTGCATTTTAGCATTACTTGATACTCCCGGAACAACGCTTCTTGGAATTCCTAGAATGTTGGTGGATAAAGATTATCGTCAAAAAATAATTTCAAATTTAAAAGATCCAGTGATAAAAGCTTTTTGGATACATGAATATGAAGCTTGGCAAGAAAAATTTAGAAATGAAGCTATCGCGCCTATTCAAAATAAAGTCGGACAATTTCTTTCCACTTCTATAATCAGAAATATTGTCGGTCAGTCCATAAGCACTATAAATATTTTTGACATAATGAATGAGGGCAAGATTTTTCTTGTAAATGTTTCTAAGGGACGCATTGGGGAAGATAACTCCTCGCTTTTAGGTGGAATGATAATTACCAAAATTCAGCTGGCGGCCATGGAACGCGTGCGTATTCCGGAAGACGAAAGAAAAGATTTTTATCTTTATGTGGACGAATTTCAAAATTTTGTGACTGAGGCCTTTGCCGGTATTTTATCTGAAGCTAGGAAGTATAGATTAAATTTGACTGTTGCGCATCAATATACTGCTCAACTTATTTCAGATAAAAATTCGAGTGTTAGAGATGCTATTTTTGGAAACGTCGGTACGATGATAGTTTTCAGAGTTGGCGCCGATGACGCTGAATTTTTAGAAAAAGAATTTGAACCGGAATTTACCCCTCAGGATATTGTGAATCTGCCAAATTTTAAAGTTTATTTGAAATTAATGATAGATGGCGTATCCTCTCGTCCATTTTCAGCCAAGACTCTTCCACCTATGATAAAATCCGGCAATAAAGAAGTTGAAGCAGAAGTTATTAAATCTTCTCGTGA
>JBBUIR010000080.1:0-3307 GCA_038055245.1 Patescibacteria group bacterium
TTTTTCAGTTACAAGTCTTTTTATTGTACCAGTCATTGATTTTTTTAGTTAAATTGTTAAATACAAATAAGTTATGTTTAAGAAATCGACTCTTTTCGCACCTACTTTGTATACTAAATATAGTATATAGTAATCAATTTGTCAAATTTACTGACACTAGTAAATTATTGAATTTAAAAAAATAGACAATTCTTTCCCTTTTATTTCTCGAAGGGCATTGGGTCTTAGATTACCTAATTTTATATTTATAATTCTTTCGCGTTTTAAGTCGGCAACTTCTTGAAAGAGCGCTGAACACATTCTTCTAATTTGATGTTTTTTGCCTTCAGTTAAAATTATTCTAAAAGTAAAATCATTTATTATATTTACTTTGCATTTTTTTGTCACATAGCCTTCAATATTTACTCCAGTTTCCATTTTTTGTTTGAAATTTGAACGTAATTTATTTGAAGTTTTAACGACATATTCTTTTTCATGAAAATATTTTGGATTTAACAACTGATCAGTGATACGCCCGTCATTGGTAAGGATTAAAAGTCCGTGTGAGGCCTTGTCTAATCTTCCTAAAGGGAATAAATCTTCTTTGGGGGAGTCAGTTTCAATCCCTATTGGTTTATTGTAAGCAAAATAAAGATATTTTTTCTTTTCTGCTCCTCTTACTTCTACTTTATCATTTTTATTCACTTTACTACCAAGCACTGCCAATTTCCCATTAATAAAAATTTTCTTTTTTTCTACCAAATCATCAGCTCCTCTTCTGGTAGAAATTTTTTTCCAAGCTAAATATTTGTTTATTCGCATTGGATATAAATTTTCCATTTAGCTATGTTTTTTTTCTGTCTTTTCCGAGACAACGACTGTTCTAGATTCGTAATATGCTTTTTTTACAGCAAGAATAAGTAAAATAATTACTAAAATAAGTAAAAGCCATCCTAATAAGGTGTTTGGGAAAAAATCATCACCTCCGAATAAAAATGCTAATGCTCCTTGCTGTATTTGTGTTATTTCTTCATCTTTGACAGTGTTTTTTATATTAGTAATTGTTGTTGTATTTCTATTGGCAATAGTAGTTACAGCTGTCGGATTTAAAACAGGACATGTGGAAGTACTAAAAGATTTTGTATATCCAGTTGTAGTTCCATAATTATTTGAACTCATTACTCTGTAATAATAAGTTGTATTTTCGGTAAGACCGCTGATTAGCTGACTAAAATTTGAATTTGAATAAAAAATTTGTCGTGGTGTTGAATTACCGAAATATTGGGTAAAACCCCATTCAAACCAAGCATTAGTTGGAACGCTATTCGGTGTGACATAGTTATTAATTACGGCACTATTACAAGTTGTATAAGTAATCTGGGCAGAGACTATGTTTATATTTGCAAAAATCTCAAGAAGGATTATTACACCAACTATAAACAATTTTTTCTTTATATTCATTGGATTTAATATATCACCTTATAGGAAAAAGTCAATGGTAGCGTAATGCTGAATTCAATAGCTTTTAGTTGTTTGTAACATTTTGGCACTATAATGCATTATACTTAGTGTAGTCGCGATTAATACCTATAATTAAACAATGTCGTTAAACAAAGACAATATTAATGTGCTGTGGGATGACATAACCCCTAAGTTATATGGTTACCTTATCTACATTCTGCACGATAAAAATTTAGCTGAAGATATTTTGCAGACTACTTGGCTTAAAGCTATCCAGGCGCTTCCCAATTTTAAAGAGCGTGTCGGTGCCAGTTTTTCCTCATGGTTATTTTCAATTGCCAGAAATGAGTGTAAACAACATTGGCGCAAGGCTGGCAGAGAAATTTCTTTTGATTCCGCAGTACATGACAAAGAGGAAGTTGATTCTAAACAGGAAGATAAAATTTTTATAGATCAAATTATGACGCAGTTTTCTGAAAGTGATCGAGAACTTATCCGCTTGTATTACATCGCCGACTTGCCTTTAAATGACATTGCAAAGCTTCTTAAAATTAATCCCGTGACAATTAGAGTCAGAATGCATCGCGCTTTGGCGTTTGCAAAAATTATACTTAAAAATCAAAACTATGAATAATCACAAAACAATTCAAGACATGTTTAAATCTTGGGGTAAAAATAGACAAAAAATACCTTTGAACAATGACGTATTAAAAAGAGAAATTTTGTCAAAAGTTCCGATAAATTTTGATAGGGAAGTTTCTTTTAAAAGTAGTCCTTTTGTTTGGTTGTCTTTCACTTTTGCTGCTTTAGCTGTATTTGTCCTCTTAATTAATACTACCGGCTATTCAAATAGTGTAGGTAGTAGACAAAGTATTATTCAGACTGAATCACAAATGAGATTTTTGCCGACTTCAGATGTTTATAAGCCGAATGCATCAAATACACTGCCTTATAATGGCGGAGAATTACCTGTTTCTGATAAGAGGGAATTTTTGAAGGTTGATTATAATGCTACGCTTCGTACTAGACATATTGCTGACTTAAAGAACAGGATAGAAATAATTATTCGTGGTTTTAATGGACGGGTAGATTCATCAAATAGCGGGGATAAAAATGGGTATGTTAGTTTCGCTATATCTAAAGATAATCTAGAATCTTTCAAAATAGAAATAAAAAATTTAGTTGGAACAAGGTTTTATAGTGAACAGACAAGTTCTCAAAACCTTTTGCCGGCTAAGCAGGTAATTGAGGAAAATCAGAGAAAAACTGAAAAAAATCTAAATGATTTACAGACTGAACGCAGACAGATTGTAAAAAATCATAACCAGAATATTTCTTTCTATCAGAATGGGATTAATTTTATAAATACAGAAATAAACACACTCAACATTGAATATCAATCTGCCACTGTAGCACGCAGGGCAGAAATTATAAACAAAATCAGTCAATTACAAACAGAAATAAGCACGATCCAGCCTCAAATCGTAAATGAGAATAAAAATTATCAGACAAGAATCAGTGGGATTGATATACAAATTAAAAATGTGCAAGAGAATCTTAAAACAATCCAATTACAAGACAGTAATCTTCTTGATGATGTCGCTACAGTAAACGGATCAATTTCTTTGAATTGGATTAATCTATGGGAAACTGCAGATGCTTACCTACCAGGGCCTATACTTGCTTGGATTTTCTTTTTGGCCGCATTTTTAACTTTCTTATGGTATCGCTACTCAATTAGGAGATCTTATTTGGATTTTTAGTTAAAAACTGCTAATCTAAATATTATCTGGCCCTCATAGTTTAATGGATAGAATGCGAGCTTGCGGAGTTTGCGATGTAGGTTCGATTCCTACTGAGGGCACAA
>JBBUIR010000081.1:0-1159 GCA_038055245.1 Patescibacteria group bacterium
TATAAAATTCAAGTATTATCTAAAAATGCCCAGGTGGCGGAATTGGTAGACGCGATAGACTCAAAATCTATTGATGGCAACATCATGAGAGTTCGATTCTCTCCCTGGGCACTTTAGTTTAAAATAATTTTTTGTGCTAAAATTAATTTATGTCCAACTTATATTCAAATTCAATTTTTTGGATTGATACCGATAAAATAAAACCAAATCCACTTCAACCGAGGCGGGATTTTGATGAAGCTCGTTTACAAGATTTAGCCGATTCAATAAAACAATACGGAGTGCTTCAACCTTTGATAGTTTCTCGTATGGAAGTAGGAAAAGAAGATGGTGGTCTTACTACAGAATATGAACTTATCGCGGGGGAACGCAGGCTTCGCGCGGCTAAATTAGCAGGAGTATCTCAAGTACCGGTAATAATTCGCGAAGGAGATACTTCAATGATGAAACTTGAGCTTGCAATTATTGAAAATTTACAACGAGAAGATTTGAATGTCGTTGATCGCGCTCGGGCTTTTTTTCAATTAGTAAACGAGTTTAAGTTTACTCATAATGAAGTTGCCAAAAAAATGGGCAGAAGCAGGGAATATGTTTCAAATTCTTTGCGTATTTTATCTTTGCCGGAAGAGGTATTAACTGCTCTATCAGAAGGTAAGATTTCCGAAGGTCATACAAGACCGATATTAATGCTTGTAGACCACCCAGAAGAGCAAATGGTTTTGTTCAAAGAAATTTTATATAAGAAAATAACTGTGCGTGAGGCGGAAAGATTAGCTAGAAAAATAGCTTATGACCGCGTACGCAAGAAAGAATATATGCCGGATCCGGAAATAACAGAACTAGAAGGAGAGTTTCAAGACAAGTTGGGCACTCGTGTCCATATAGACAGAAAAGAATTAGGAGGACAGATTAAAATAGATTTTTTTTCAACTGAAGATTTACGGGCAATTTTAGATTTAATAAATAAATCAACTAACGAAAAAAAACCAGAAGAAATGCTTGAAAATTATATTACCAAAAATACTGTTGTTCCGGAAAATCTGGAAAATACGCCAGTTGATGACAGAACAAAAGAAGAAAAAAAAGAAGATGACACTGAGTTATATAATATTTCTAATTTTAGCGTTTAAGAACGGCCGAAGGATTTAAGCTTAGAAAG
>JBBUIR010000082.1:0-5455 GCA_038055245.1 Patescibacteria group bacterium
CTTCACTTCATTCAAACGTGGATAAAACTACATGGTTTTCAGTAGAAGTAAGTCAGCCACATTTTTTTTGGGAATGTGGAGGTGAAGCGCTTTTTGCTATAAATTATCTTGCTCGTAGAATGATTGAAGCTAAAACTCTCAAAGATTCCCCTAAGTTAGACTTAAGGGATTTCCTTAAGTCTAACTTAGGGGAAAAACAAGAAGGTTTGGGGATTTTGATTGATATTAATGGTTTTCAAAAAAGACGTATAGAAAATATTCACGCGATAGCATATATGATGGCTGAACGAGCTAGATATTTTAAATCAAACATAGAAGTTGATCCAATGCCGGCTTTTGAACGCAGAATAGTACATGAATTTTTATCCAATGCAACTGATTTAAAAACTGAATCACAAGGTGAAGGGCTTTCTCGTCGAGTGGTTATTAAATATATTGGGACAACTTAGGTCACCACAGGGGAACCCTGTGTTTTACACAGGGTTCCCCTGTGGTATTTTTATTTTAGATTTAATTCCCAAAGATAAGAATCTTTTTTATTCACGAAAAATAAGTAATTTTGATTTTCATCCAGAGTAAGTTTTATACCATCTATATCTTCTCCACCTTCTATTGAAATCGGGTTTAATAGTTTTGTTGCATTTCCGCTTGTAGCATCTATCTTCCATATTTCATCCGAGAAAGAAATTTCTCCTTGGTACCAAGAATCCGGGTATTCTGTTTTGTCTATAATTTTTGGTACAGCGCAATAGATGACATCACTTGTCGTTCTCCAGACACATTTCTCTGGCAAGGTTTTTACACCAAGTAAATTAGAATTTTTTGTGTCTGTGTTAAAAATACTTAGTGATAAATTATTGTCACTATAAAGAACCATTTTTCCATCAGGACTTGTCAGTGTTGTTAGTCCATTTATATCACCTAAAATTTTATTAAAATCTTTACTATCTGGATTGATTGAATACATATAACCGGGGATATTAGCGGAAGGTTTAGTTGTAAACGTAATAATTTTATTATTAGGCCAAAAAGATAACCATTCTGTGAAAGGAGAATCGAATACTTGAATTTTTGTGTTGGTTTGTAATGAAAATATTACACCTACCACATTGTTTTCTATGTTGAATAAATAAAATATTTTTAAAGCGTCAGGAGACATGCTCATATCAGAAATATTTTCTGGCAAGAAAGATCCCGTGACTTCATTCGTTCCAACTGAATCGGCTCCCAGATATTCTTTTTGAAGAGTACCGGTAAAAGTTTCTATGGTTTTATTACCTGCCTGTCCGGTAGGCAGGTCTCTTTTTAAATATCTCATAATCACAGACTCTCCTTTATTTCCAAAATATGCCTCGTATACTTTAGGTATTTTTGTTGAAGAAAATTTACGTTCATCTATTTTATCCGCGAAAGTTTGATAAATATTTCCCGTGGCTTTATTTACATATCTTAAGGCTGGCATAAATTCAGTGGGTGGTGCGATTGGTTTGACAGGGGGAAGAACCTCACCCTTCGCCCTCTCCTTACTAAGGAGAGGGTTGGGGAGAGGTGAATTTTCAGAAATTTGGGTGGGGTTTGGATTTGCCACATCTTTAAATCTTTCTTTCATAAATACTCCAAAACCAGCTATAGGAAAGCTTGAAACTTTTTTTAATATTGTATTAGATGTTTCTGTCGTTGTAATTGGAGGTACATATCCTGATACATCTACCGGAGGAGTTGTATTTGTAGGTGTTGTATTTTTACTACCACCAAATGGTAGAAAATTAGCAAGGAAGTTTGTATTTTCTGTGGTGCTTCCAGTTTGATTCTTGGGTTGATAAAAATAAAAAAATCCAAAAACAATAGTCACTATGACTATAAGTATTACTATTAATAAAATGACGTTTCTTTTTGACATAAAAATTAATTAAGGTCCAACATGCCAATGGGTGTTTTTTGGTTCTAATAAATAAGAAATACCATCTTTTTCATATCTAGTCCCAGCAGGTGTTTCAATTTTATCACCACTTTTAATATATGCATCTAGTTTGGCATTAAAACGTAAATCAATAGTGGCACTATCTAGCTTATGAGTGGTATTTCCCTTTTTACCACCATGCAACCAAGATTCTGTTCCACCCGTGATGACCAAATCACACAGGCATCCATACTGTATTTTTCTTAAATTACTTGTATTTAGGTTTCGTGTAGAAGTACAACTTGGCTGTCCTATTTTGGTACATTCTGGAAGAGGAAAAACTGTCACAAGTCTTGGTAAGCAGTTAGTCGCTACTTCGTTGTTTGCTGGTTCTGATGGACAAGGTGGAGTGATTTTGCCAACTGAATCATTCCATGGTGCACCTTTTTTAGCGCCATTTGGATATCTACCATTTTTGTCTGGTGTTTGTGGCACATCTTCTTCTCCTATTACTATTGTAGACATTGGTAATTTATCTAAACACGCACTAAGTAGTTGAGGATTTATAGTATTTAAAATAAGGTAAGCGCCTAGAGCTATAAGCAGTCCCAATATTGCATTTCTTATTGTTTCCTTGCCGGCTTCTTTGGAAGAAACGAGGTCACTTGTCATATATTCTATTCCACCCATTACAACCATTACCATAGCCAGTACTGCGGCAACACCGAGGATTATTTTAATCATTATATTTAAATAACTTCCAAAAGGACATGGATTGCTGTCAGATTTTTGGGTGTCAACGCAATTATTTATACCCATTGTTATAGTCCCATCTGCATTTGTAATTGGACAATTTTTATTTCCTAACCCAGGTAATGGAGCGAGTGGAGTATATGTCGTGTCTGTAACAGGTGTTATACATTTATCTTGAGTACTGTTTAGTATTTGTTTTGGCGGGCAAGTAATATTACCACTATTAACTACTAATAGTTTAACAGGAGGATTAATAGAGGAAGAATCTGTCGTTTTAGCACTAATTATAAACGTCACATTGTCATTAGTAGTATTACCGGTAAATACAAGAGAACAAGAGTAAAAAGTTCCGTCAAAAGTTGGCGTACATACATTACCAGCAAGATTGTTTCCATTATCAGGAGAAATGAGAAAAGTAATTGGTTCTACAGGATTTATAATCTGGCCAACCTCTACAGACTTACTTCCAGGAATAAATAATTTTCCTGTTATGGTTGCAGTACCTCCGTAATTTACTTGAGATTTATCTGAAGATATTGATAAAGTTTCACCCGAACTCGCAAAGCTCTGATTAAAAGGAATAAACAAACCAAATAAAATTGTTGTTAAATATGTCAGAGCTATTGTTTTTTTAAATTTATTTTTTTTCATTTTATTTTAATAACTTTCTGTTTTCTTTATTTTTTAAAAAATTTTGTTTTGTAACAATTGAATAATTTAGTCGTTTTTCAAGTTTTTTACGAGCACCACCAGCAATATTTCCTCCTTCCTCTGCATCTGTTTTTAATTTTAAGAGCCCTATTGAATCTTCCTTTTTATGTATTTCAGTGGTAGCAGTTTCAGCAAGCATATTAAGCACAAGCTCTAAATTGGTCATATTGTCTCGCAAGCTTTGTTTTTTTAGTTCTTTTAGATTCTTATATTCTTTTGTAGTGAGGCCAGCCCATGCTTCAGAAATTTCATCTGTTAAAATAGCAAATTCAATACCTTCTTTGGCTCCACGATTTTCCCATTCATCGGTTAATGATTTTCGAATTTCAATACTTTTTAATCTTTGGTTTATCCAATTTTGGCTATATCCTTTTTGTAAATATGTTTTAAGCGCCCGATTGATAGAAAGCTCCGGGTCAGCTGTCTCTTCTAATCTCTCATATCCAACTCGCGCTAACCAAAGTTTAAATGGTTCTGCTTTTGGCGAAGGAATAGATTGGATTAAACGGAGGACTGTTTCAGTATCAGCCGCGTCCGTAAGATAATATTTACCATCAGAAGCAACCATTTTCAGTTGGTTACATTTTGTAACCGACTGATTTCCTTCTTTTTTAAGCCTGTCTTTTAAGACTTTCCAGTAATTTCGAGCCAATTGGAAGTTTGGCTGTTCTAATAAAGCTTGTATAATATCTACTATAGAAAAATACCACTCTTCTTTTTCATCATCCCAATGCCTGCGAATTTCTTTGTTTTCAAAAATCGCTATTTTATTTTTTGTTTTATTTTTTTGCATTTAATTTGTAATTCGTAATTGACAATTCGTAATTTATCTAAAAACTAACGTTTATTTGTTTTGTCATACTTTGAAAAAGAGTATTAATATTGTTGATGACAACTTTGATAGTTGCGCCACCGGATTGCCCAACTTCTGGTTTTATGGATATTGTATTTTTAGGAGTTGGTGTTTGTATTTTTTCTCCACTTAAAAACCAATCAAAAGTAAGGTCTGATAAATTTATATTTTTGGGTGAAAAGAAGTAAGGTTCTGTGGTGATAGTTTCTCCATTTGAATTGATTGCAAATCCATTATTTAAAGCAGTTTCCCATTTTACGCCAAGTAATGGGTCATTTTTATAAAAAACTATTTTAGGGCTTATTGTTCTTAGAATTATTTTTCCAGAAGCGTTAGTTTCTCCAGAAATATCAGATGCTTTTACTTCAGCAACATTTTCTTTGTCTAAATAGCTATTTTGAAAAATAAAATAATTTTTACCCCATCCGGAAGAATCAGACTGAACTTTACCATCTTTTTTCCAAATATAAGACAAATTACTCATATTTACTTTTCCACTTTGGTTTATTAAGTTTGGCATTGCCACTACTTTAAACATTCCTTGACTAGGAACTAAGGTTTTTCCTTTGTAAAAAGGCGGAGTATAAGAATCATAAGCTTCCCAAAGAATATCTACCTCTGCCCCAGTTATTGTCATTGTTTTTGATACGCTTTGTCCGTCTATTGTATCTATTGTTATAGATAAAACAATAGGTACCCCTATATCTCCCATTTTAAAAGAAAAAGATTTTTTTCCAATACCTCCACTTAAATTTTCTCCATTTATTGACCAAGAAATATTTGCCTTGTCAAGATTTATAACATGACTGCTTAATATTGCATTGACATTTTGTTTTGGATTCGGGTTTTCTGGTGAAATACTAAGAACAACATCTGTATTGCGTATTTGAGCATTAGCAAAAAACCCTGTAGAGACAATAATAAGTATTAAAGTTAGAATTAAATATTTTTTTATCATATTGGTTGTTCTAATTGTAGCATTTTTGAGTTATAAGCTAAAAGCCATTATCTATAAGCTATTTTTTCTCTTCCACTTCTAACCTTTCTAAATCTTCTTTTGCTTTTTTGATTGATAATATTTGAGATGGATCAGAAGTAATGATTTGATCTTCTGTATAAGAAGAAATAATTTTTATAGCAACATGTTTTAATCCCGCGAAAAATATGCCTTCTCCTACTCCGGATTCTAGAAGCAAGTATTTTTCTTCGTCAGTAAGATTAAATGTTTTTTGCAAGAC
>JBBUIR010000083.1:0-1093 GCA_038055245.1 Patescibacteria group bacterium
GATTAAATTCCGCTAGGTCTTGCCTAGCGGTAAGTAATAAGATATACTCTATCCATGTCCATACGCAAAGTGTCTTTTGCTACAGGCGAATATTATCATATTTTTAATAGGGGTAATAGTAAACAAAAAATTTTTAACAATAAGAATGATTACAATCGTTTTGTCGGCTTGATGTATGCCTGCAACCAAAAAGAAAATTTTAAAATTGATAATCTAAAGAAAGGTGGCAATCTCCTTGAATTAGAAAAGAGTACGAAGTTGGTTGATATTGGAGCATATTGTTTAATGCCAAATCATTTTCATATTCTTCTTACACAACAAGAAAATGATAATATAAGTAAATTTTTACAAAAACTCACTACCGCATATGTAATGTATTACAATAAAAAATATAGTCGAACCGGTGGACTATTTGAAGGTAAATTTAAATCAGAACATATAAATTCTGATCGTTATTTAAAATATATATTTTCTTATATACACTTAAATCCTATTAAACTAATTAATAAGGATTGGAAAGAAACAGGTATTAAAGAAAAAAGCAAGACAATAGAATACCTAAACCAATATATTTATTCAAGTTATATTGATTATATGGGAACAGAAAGAGAAGAAAAGAAAGTTCTAAATAAACAAGCTTTTCCAAAATATTTTCCTAGTACAAAACTTTTTCTGAATGAAATTTTCGAGTGGTTAAATTACAAACAAAAATAATTGAGTTGATTTATTATTCCGCTAGGCAAGACCTAGCAGAATGACCTAGCGGATTATTTCTGTAAAGCTACGCGAGTGTTAGGTCCAAAAACTCCGTCAGTGGTGAGATTATTACTAACCTGAAACGCCTTGAGAGCTGTCAGTGTAGCAAAACCAAAATAAGTTGTTTCGTTGCCTTCCACAGTTCCCGCGACCGCAAAACCTTTTGCGTTAAGTAATTTTTGTAAACATTTAACTTGAGAATTATTCATCCCCTTGCTTAAAATCATATTAAATTCTACACAACTTGTGTTCGCATTATCCAATGCGCTTAAAACATTAGCAGATTGTGATTTTAATGCAGAATTTAAAGATACAGGACTCAAATCTTTAACAACTG
>JBBUIR010000084.1:0-5486 GCA_038055245.1 Patescibacteria group bacterium
AATAGAAACTATGTCGCTTAACCCGGATACAGTTATTAAAATTATTATGTCGCTTAGAAAAAAAGAAAATAAAAAAGCATAATATATAGAATATGACTACACTTATAATATCTCAAACCATTTTCTATATTGTATCATCGATTGTAATAATAATCGTTGGTGTGCTACTTGTCATTTTGATATATTACCTGATATGTATTTTTAAAAATACTCGTAATATTTCTGATGATATTAGTCAGACTTATCATAAAACGAAAGGGAAAATTAAAAAGATTATTAATTCATTTAGTAAAAGTAAAAATTATGAAAAAGACAAATAAAAAAAGCAGTAAATTTTTAAGCGGCGCATTGATTGGAACAGCTCTGGGAGTAGCAGCGGGAATTTTTTCTGCGTCAAAAACAGGCAAGGAAATGAGAAAGGAAATGAAAGATAAATCAATAGAGTTTTATGAATTTATTGCGCCACAAATAAAGAAAGCTAAAGAAATGGGTGAAAAAGAATACAAGATTTTTATCAACAGAGCCTTAGTTAATTACAATAAGAATAAAAAATTTAAAAAAGAAGATTTGAAAAATCTGGCAAAAGAAGCTCATGCGTCTTGGAAACATCTAAAAAAGCATCTTTAGAAGTGTAACGCGGTCGTAGTTTAGTGGTAGAACTGGTGCTTCCCAAGCATCGGGCGCGAGTCCGATTCTCGCCGGCCGCACATTAAAATTAGACAGAAAAAAATTTTTGTAGTCAAGGAATTTTAGCTTGACCTGTATGATATAATATAAACATATGAAAAATGTAACAATTTATTCAACACCGTCTTGTCACTTTTGCCATATGGCAAAAGATTATTTCAAGGCAAATAACGTGGCTTATACGGAATACGACGTAGTCAGTAATCTTGAGAAAAGAAAAGAAATGATAGATAAAAGCGGACAAATGGGTGTGCCTGTTATTGTTATAGGTGATGAACTTATTATAGGTTTTGATAAACCTGTCATATCTAAAGCATTAGGATTTATTTAATTGTGCCCTCACTCCGAATCGAACGGGGATCTATTCCTTAGGACGGAACTGTTCTATCCATTGAACTATGAGGGCGTATTTAAACTCTTATAATTTAACACAAAAAACCAAAATTTGAAAATTGGCTTTTTGAAAGAGCTATGCTAAAATGTTGTTTATGGATCCAGAATCTAAGCAATTACTTCAGAATACATTAGCGCTGGCTGAAGAAAATAATAAAATGCTTCATAAAATTCGAGGTGTCCAAAAGAGGGAAACTCTTTGGCAAGCGCTAAAAATTATCGTGATAATAGGCATAGCATTTGGGTCTTTTTATTATATAGAGCCGTACTTAAATAAAGTGATGAGCCTTTATAGTTCAATTTCTGGTATGGAACAAAAATTGAACAACAGCCCTCTCCAAGATTTATTAAAAAAATTATAAAAGTAATTACGATTGCAAAAACCTTGATTTTTAGTAATATAAGAAAGTAAGATGCTGGGATAGCTCAGGTAGCAGAGCATTCGCCTGAAGAGCGAGGGGTCGGCAGTGCAAATCTGCCTCCCAGCACAAATTTTATATGGATTTAACTTTTATGCTGGTTCTCTTTTCTTTATCTACTTTTTGTATTTTAATAGTCAATAAACCATGCTTTTCCGTAGCTTCGACTTCTTCAGGTTCTACTTCTTGAGGAAGTAGTATAGTACGGGAAAATTTTCCCCAATAGAGTTCCTTGATAAAATAATTTTCTTCATCTATATTTCTATTTTCTTCTCTTTTACCCCTTATAGTAATCATATCTCTAGCAATAGTAAGTTCTAAATCATCTGGTTTAACACCAGCAACCATGGTCTGTAATATAATATCTGTTGGTGTTTGATAAACATCAACAGTCAATTCTAATTCCTCGTTTTCTTCTTCTATCCAGCCGTTGCTATTTTTTTTATCTCCCTTAGCAGACATTATTTTTACTTCTTCGTATTCTTCTTCAGAACTTATACTTCCAGTCAATCTATCAAAAAAACTTCTTTTTTTATTTTGCATATTCATATAATTTTAATTTTTTTGTTCCAGATGTCGGACATCTGGTCTAAGTTTTTACGCTCATTCTTCTTAATTTCTCAAAAAGTAATATAATGATAATTGTAACGACCCAAAGAAAACCCAATACTCTTAAAAAACTGTTTCCGTTATTTTCTATTATAAAAAAATTAAAAGTACTATGCAAGGCGATAGCAAGTATAAGTCCCGTAAAAAGATATACTCTTTTTTTATATTTTTCCATAAAAAATGAAAGTCCTAAAGCTATGCCTACGATTCCGCTTGATACAGCGTGTAGTAGAGTAGAACCTAAGAATCTAAGTTGTCCAGTAAGTAGGCCCACTGTGGTTTCACCTAACGAAAGCGGTTTAATTAAAAACAAAGTATTTTCGAGCGCTGCGAATCCTAGCGCAACAGTAATCAAAAAAATTGGCCAATCTATGGGCTCGTCAATAATTTTTGTTTTATATAGAAGAATTGCTACACCTAAATATTTAACTAATTCTTCTATACTTGCCCAACTAATTATTTTCCATTCGTATGGAGTTATGTTATTTTGAACAAATTTTTGAAATGGTATAACAACAATAACGCAGATCATACCAATAAAGAATATTGTAGCGATAAGTCCCTTAGGTTCAGGTTTTTGATTGTCTTCTTTAAGCCAAAACCAAAGCCAGAGAAGAGCAGGAGCAACTCCGCCCATCAACGCTAGTCCTAAAATTTTTGGATCAGTAGTTATCATTTTTTATAGGCCATTTAGCGACCATAATCAAATCGTCTTTGTCTCGTTTTTTAATAATAGACCAAATTTCTTCAGTGACGAAAGGTATAAATGGATGAAGGATTTTTAAAAGTATATTTAAGTGAGTGTAAAGAAGTGTTTTTGCTGAAAGAGCATTTTGATTTTTTAGAATTTTTATCTTTGACCTCTCAATAATAATATCGGCAAAAGTATGCCAAAAATAATGATAGATTTTTTCAGCAGCAATGGAAAATCGAAATTCATCCATTTCTTTTGAAATTTCAGCAACTAATTTTTGTAATTCTTGATTACTTTTTTCATCCTCTTCGTCTAAATTAGGCAAATTTAATATATCAAAATCCTTTGTTTGTTCAATAACAAATCGTGACGCATTCCAAATTTTATTAGTAAATTTTTTATAACCACGGATATCATTTTCATTTAATTTTAAATCATTACCTGGAGTATTGCCGATAATCATTGCCATACGAAGCGCATCGTTACCATATTTTTTAATAATATCCAGAGGATCAATAGCTTTATCTCCTAATGATTTAGACATTTTTTTACCATCAGCAGTTCTTATCATGCCATGCAGGTACACACTTTTAAAAGGTATTTCACCCAGCAGGTATTGTGACATAAGTATCATTCGCGCAATCCAAAAAAATAGAATATCATGACCTGTTTCAAGGACGCTTGTGGGATGATAGGTCTTTAAATCTTTTGTTTTTTCCGGCCAGCCAAGTGTTGAAAAAGTCCAAAGTCCAGAAGAAAACCAAGTATCCAATGTGTCTTCATCTTGTTTCCACTCTTTATCTGTGGGTGTCTCTAATCCGCAATAAATTTCATTTCCTTTATACCAAACTGGGATTCTATGTCCATACCAAATTTGGCGAGAAATACACCAGTCGCGTAAATTTTCAATCCAATGAAAATAAACTTTTTTGAAATGTTCAGGAATGATTTTTATTTTTCTATCTCGCACAGGTTCAAGCATTAATTCTTTAAGTGATTTATTGTTGCGAGAGGGGATTTTTTTATTTACATCAACAAACCATTGAAGCATAATTTGTGGTTCAATAACTCCATTGGATCGCTCGGCAGTTGCTACTCGGTTTACATAATTTTCATCAATTGAAACAAGTAATCCTTTTGTTTTTAATTTCTCAACAATTTTTTCACGCGCATCACCAATTTTCATTCCTGCGAATTCGCCCGCGATAGGAAGCAGTTTTCCATATTTATCAATAATTTGTTCTTTATCTAACTTATATTTTTCTGCCAGCGCAAAATCTTCATGGGAATGCCAAGGAGTGATAGTCATCACTCCAGTTCCAAATTCCATATCAATTATTTCATCTTTTATAATTGTGGCTTCAATCGGTCCATTTATCCATTCGACTGTTATTTTCTGCATATGTTTCCAGTCTTTATATCTTTTATCATCCGGATGCATTACCACATACTTGTCACCGAATTTTGTTTCAGGTCGCGCTGTGCCTATTTTAAATGGTCCATATTTAAAAGTATAAAATTTTCCTTTTTTTTCTTCATATATTATTTCATCGTCAGAAATAACTGTTTGACCTTTCGGGTCCCAATTTACCATACGATTTCCGCGATAAATAAGGCCGTCGTCGTACATTTGTTTAAAAGCGGTTTTTACAGCAAGATTACGTTTTTCATCAAGTGTAAATGCTTCGCGAGACCAATCAAGCGAAGCCCCCATTGTTTTTGCTTGATTGACTATTATGTCATGAGAATCTTTCGCATATTTTTCTACTCGTTTCAAAAATTCTTCACGTCCGATATCATTTTTACGAATACCTTCTTTTTCTAATAATTTTTCAACTTTTGATTGTGTGGCTATCGCCGCGTGATCAGTTCCAGGAAGCCATAAAGTTTTTTTTCCTTGCATTCTTGCATAACGAGTCATTATATCTTCTATGACGAGCATTAGCGCGTGTCCTGTGTGTAGATTACCTGTAACATTTGGTGGAGGAAGAACAATTGAAAAAGGCTCGGCATTGGATTTTATTATTCCTTTTTCTATACATACATCTGGATTAAAAAAACCGCTCTTTTCCCAGAGCTTATAAATTCTACTTTCTGTTTCTTTTGGGTCGTAGGGCTTTAATAGCTTCTCATCCATTACCCAATAATATCATACCTGCCCGTCCTTTGGCGAGGCAAAAGAACTATTAGAGCC
Source organism: Patescibacteria group bacterium (assembly GCA_038055245.1). Lineage (GTDB taxonomy): Bacteria > Patescibacteriota > Minisyncoccia > Phycocordibacterales > UBA9973 > UBA9973. The sequence goes on from JBBUIR010000084.1 coordinate 4,997, forward strand.
TTAAATTACCAGTCGCTTTTATACTATCTATTTTAGGGACTTTCTTTTTGTTTTTTATGTAATTTAAGTACCCTGCCATGCCGATCATTATTGAATTATCTCCGGTTAATTCTTTTTCCGGGAAAAGCAGTTTCACTTTTTTACTTGCCCGTCCTTTGGCGTGGCCCACAACTTTTTTCATTTGTCTTTGTAGATATTTATTACAAGCTACTCCGCCGGCAACTATGATAGTTTTTGCTTTATATTTTTCTTTTGCTTTGATTGTTTTGTAAACGAGGACGTCTATTACTGCGTTTTCAAATTCTAAAGCTATTTTAGATTTTGTTTTTTCATCCAGTGTTCCAATTTTTCTGATTAAATAAAGAACTGCCGTTTTTAATCCCGAAAATGAAAAATCAAAATTTTTACTGTAAATCATAGGGCGAGGAAGAGAAATTTTACAAGGACTCCCCTTCCTTAGGAATTTCTTTCTTTCTTTTTCCGCCAGCTT
>JBBUIR010000085.1:0-1828 GCA_038055245.1 Patescibacteria group bacterium
TACCAAATGCAAATCTACGCTATAGCGTAGATTAAAAATCAATAAACTTCCTGTTGATAACATTTTTCGCAATAAATTATTTCTGGTCGATTAGGAGCATAAGAGGTTTCAAATTCTACATCACACTCTCCATTTCCGTGAAAATGGTTTTCTTTTTCACACATACACTTTCGTTTATAAAGTCTAGGGGGATTAAGTAAATTTATTCTTTCCATATGTCTACAGTTTGGGCAAAGTTTTGGCAGAGGTACTCCTAATATTTTACAAACATTTAATTCATTTTGAATTACACGAAAAGCTGTTGTGCATTTATGATTACATCTTCCTAAATGTTCACATTGTATGATTTCTTGTAAAACTTTTTCGTCAACTTCTAAGATAGACGGGGGTTGGTGTGCCAATATTGTTGGTTTATAATTTTTTGTTTCGGGATCTTTGTATTTATACCCTTTTTCTAAAATTTCCTCTTTTGTTAATGGAAAATATTCGCAAACAACTGAATCATTATAACTAAAGGGCATAATTTCCGTAGGAAAAAATTCTCCGTACTTAAAAATTCTACCCTTTTTATCTTCATATGGCATTTGATTCATCTGTTCTTTTATTTTCTCTATGAGAATATTATACTCATCTTTTTTATATTCTTTATTAAAAATAAAGTAAGATTTCTTACGAAGTCCAGCACAAGCAAAAATGTCATTACTATTATATACATCATCCGAATATGAAACATCATTGGAATAATAAATACGATTTGAAAAAGAAACCCTACTGTCTCCAAAGCCACTATGTAATTCGTAAGTTTCACTTGTGCCAAGTCCACAGTGGTCTAGATCAAAACAATCTTTTGCTCCCGTGGGAACAAAAAAAGAATAACTGACATTTTCATCTTCGGATGCGGAAAAAGTATATTTACAATTTTTAACTTGTTCTAAATCATCCCCGGTAGAATTAACAATATTTTTTATGTTGGCATATTTTCTTGGAAAATTTAAAGAGTGCTTCCAAAATTCTTTTTGTATTTTTTCCAAATTTTCCATACTAAATAAACTCATTTCTTTAATTTTTTCCTCATATTCTTCTCTTGAGTATTGTTTATTAAAAATACAATGGGTTTTATTCATTAAATTTGTGCAACCTACGCAGTCAGAGCAATTACGGCAACCGTAAATAAACCACGAATCTATACAATTTTCTGCGTAATATCCAAATCTAACCTTAAAACAATTTGTTAAGTGAATAGAATCAAAACAAAGTTCACTTTTGTGAGAAAAATCAACATCCGAACAATTTTTTAAAAAGAAATTTTGAGCACAGTAATTAGAATCTTCATAATGATGACCACCAAAACAGAGATAACAATTTTTCATATAAACTGATTGGTTAGTGTATTCACTGTTGACAGCAAAGTCTTGATATAAAGCTCTACGAGGAATTTTCTTAAAAAGTTCGCCAAGTTGCTCAAAGAAATTTTTAGAAAAATTATACTCTTGACCATAATCTTCGGGATTCCAATTATCAGAAGCATAACACTCATTACAATACACAATATATTTATATTCTGGAGCATACATTGAAATTATAGATTTTCCACAAAGATTGCAGTCTTGTTTGTATAAAGAGCGTTCATTACGAAAATTCATTCTTCTAATCATTCGGCATTCTGGACAATATGAAGGTGGAGGGACTTTAATTTTTTCATAAAAACCAAAATCGTCTGGTTCTATGACAAATTCTTTTTTGCAATTTTGACAATTTTTGATTTCTTTACTCATACAATAAGAATAGCAAAAATCAAGGATTTTTTCAATGTATGTTTTTTTTATGG
>JBBUIR010000086.1:0-4505 GCA_038055245.1 Patescibacteria group bacterium
TAGGTATTTCATTTATATATGGAGAAACTACTAAAAATCCAAGTACCCCAAAAAATACAACCAAAACAACTATATAAAAAAATTGTCTTTTAAGAGCCCATGTCATAAAGATATTGTAGCACTAACTTATCTATACCGCATCTAATTATTAAAGAAATGGATGAAAATCTTATGATTGTTTTAATATATAAAAGTTATTCCTAATTATTTAACATCTGGAATAAGTGTGTTATAATCCCCTAATTATGAACCATTCGATAGATTACAAAATTAAATGTGTAAATAAAGATTTCCAAGTAACAGAGGTTTCTTTAATGCCAAATCTTACACTTAAAAAGCCATATAAATTCACTTATATTTGGCTCCAAAAATCTGGATTTACAACATTCGAAGCCTTAGAGCAAATTAAGACTTTTTTTAAACTTACATTTGATGATGTATGCAGTCAGGGGTTAAAAGATGAGGATGCAATTACCGAGCAGCTTATCTCTGTAAAGAAATTTTTAAATAACAAGGATATTAAAGCTTTTAATAAAAAAAATGTTTTAAAAAACAAATTCTCACAAATTAAATATATAATCGGTTATGGTAAAAATCCTATCAAAGAAAGAACACTCCACGGCAATTCTTTTAAAATTGTAGTAAGAAATTTAGAATCTAATTTAGCCGATAGTCTTTTAAGTTACATTTACGATCATAAACAACTCCACTTTATTAATTACTACGACAATCAACGATTCGGAATGCCAGGTGGCCCTTATAATACTCATTTGATTGGTAAAGCCATAGTAGAAAATAACTGGAAAGAAGCTTATAAACAATTAAAAATCACTAATAATATTACTCAAAAAGTCACATCAAAAATAAAAAACAATTCTGATTTTAAAAAAGTATTCAATTCTATGAACCTTAAAAAGGTTTCTTTCTTTGTCTCTGCTTATAATAGCTTTCTATGGAATATTAAAGCTTCATTAGTTATTAAAAAAAATACAAGAAGTAAAAACCGTTTATTTGAAAATGTTGGGAAATTGTATGTACCTACTGACTATTTGTTTCAGTGTCCACATATTTGTGAAGCAGGAGGATATGAATTAATTACAGAAAATCTATCGGTTCAACCAAAAATAAATAAAAGAAATCTCATAGTTGCGACTAACATGTATGCTCATAATTTAGAGATTGATGAACTTTATAAAAACAAAAAAAAGATAACACTTTCATTTTTTTTGCCGACTGGAAGTTATGCTACAATGGTTATAAAATAACTTTTTTTAAATTTAAAAAAATAAATAAATTTATGAACAAAAATATAGAAGTTGAAATACGTGGACCTTTATCAAAAAAAGAATTCAATAGTCTAATAAAACTGTTTGAAAATAAAGGAAAAAAAACATTAGAAAAGAACAGAATTTTGATTGATTATTCAACATTTTTAGAAGGCGGAGTTAAAAATAGAAAAAAAGATATAAGATTACGGGTAACTAATGGTATTCCTGAGATTATTGTTAAGGTTGGTGAATGGGGAGGTACTGAACAACGAAAAGAACTTTCTGTTTTTACTAAGCCAGGTGAGTTTGATACATTAGTTGAGATTTTTGGTGAACTTGGGTTAAATAAAGGAATGCTGTGTGTAAGAAAGAGCAAAGTTTATGAATATAGGAGTATCGAATTTGCTTTGGTAGAAGTACCAGGACATAGTTATTATTATGAAGCAGAAAAAATGGCAAATGAAAAAGAAAATACTGAAAAAATAATTAATGAAATTAATAAAGTTTGTAAAGATCTTGATCTTAAAGTTTTTGATAAAAAACAATTCTTTAAATATATAGAAAAATTAAATAAAGAATCAAATGAAATTTTTGATTATAAAAATTACACTTCAGGTTATTTCAAAAACAGATTTGGACTCTAGCGTAGAAATAAAAACGAGCGACTAGATTTTAACCTATATCGCTCGTTGAATGTGAATCATTAGAATTTTTATCCATGATGACCTCTCACGAAGACTTTCCCACCAATAATCTTGTGGGCAGGTCGATTATGAATAGTTGCATGACGAGCAAATTCTTGCCCACAACTAGGACACTTTAGATCGCCTTTCGTATTATCCTCTGTTATCATATTGGCATAACACTTAATAAGCGTTCCAGCACCCTCTTTTTTGTAGCGATAAAGCAAAAATTTGCACTTTGCGCAATGTACTGCTATTGTGTACGTATTTTTTTTCATAAGTATATCTCCTAAAATGATACTTGAATGGCATCGAATTTTGGAGGACATACTCCAACGCAAGCGTTGCACGAAATACAATTATCAGCAATAACTGCCAAAGCATTTTTACCTGGACGATGAACCATTGAAAGAGCATCAAATGCACAAGATTGAATACAAATTTCACAACCTGTGCATTTCTCTTCTATTACAATTGGACGAGGCGAAGAAAATTGATGATCTTTTGTCTTGTTGAGTGTAAGTCCGATGAGATCTTTGACTGAATCATACATCGGATTTTCCACGAGAAACTTTTGCAAACCAATCGTAACTCGCTTAAAGATTATTGGACCTTTAAGTGCAGGTGCCGTGTAAAGTTGAACGGCACTTGCACCTGCCATGAGCATTTGTATTACATCATCAGCAGTAAAGATTCCACCGCAACCGACGACTGGGATAGTAAGTGTCTTTGAAAGCTGATGTACACACCATAGAGCGATAGGAAAAATTGCTTTTCCTGTAACTCCACCACCGCCACCCTTGATTCCAAGTTTTGGTTTAGTGGTTTTGGTATCGATTAGCATTCCAGGACCAATACTATTTGTACAGACAATTGCGTCAGCTCCCAATTCTTGGGCCTGTCTTGCCATTGAGACTAATAGATTTGAGTATGATAGTTTAACCCAGATTGGTGTAGTTGTAATACTACGCACTTTTTTCATCAGTTGTTCTAGATGAAAAGTATCAATATTCAAGTTCCCGTGTAATACTCCAGAATGTGAACAAGAAATATTGATCTCATAAGCGTCAACACCTATCTCATCAAAAGCATGAATTAAATAACAGCAGCTATCCAAATCACGTCCAGAGAGAGATATTATGATTGGACAACCGGTATCTTTGACTTGTTGTACACCATGATCTCGCCAATCCGTCCATGGTTTTTCGTTTCCCCACTCACAGTTAAGCATACTGTCTTGATCAAAAACTACATAACGTGGAGTAGTAATCTTTGAGCGTTCCAGTGGAACGTGTCGTTTGAGTGATCGGGTGATCATACCCGAACAGCCATATGGTTGAGCTCTAAGAAAGAACTCAGGTGTTTCGGTAATGTACCCTGAAGCTAATAACAAAGGTGTTTGTAGTTTCATGGTACCAATTTGTGTGTATAGCGATAACATATTATCCTTCTTTCTTTTTTAAATGTGGTATCAAAACTGTTAGCACTTTATCTAGTATTAGAGGTTCTTCAGCCTTAGTTACTTCGATTACTGAAACAAACAGCGATTTTCGCTGTAAAATTGTTTCAATTTCGATTTTAGCTGTCGTAATTCTTTTTTCTATTTCTGCTATACTCTCTGTTTTTCGCATAACAGAAAGTCTTTCATGTAGCAGTGATATATCAGAAGTCACAAAACCGATAGCTAAAATTGCTGGATTTATTTTAAGCGCTTCCAACATATTGTCTGGATGCAATTCAGTCAGTTTGATACCCAAACTCGGAAGTAAATCTTTTTTTCTAAGACCATAATGATGACCATAGATATTTTGAACTAAAACAAGCTCATCAAACTCAGCTAGTCGATTGAATTCAGGAAGTGAAACATTAATTCTGTTTCTGTCTTGTCCTTTTGATCGCAGAGGACGGGTTGTAAGCCATACCAGTTCCTCAATATAAGGATAAAGCTGTAGCAGTTGTTCTTTAATGAAGCCCTTACCGATTCCGGAGGGCCCACTGAGAGAGATAATCATCGTGTCCTCCTTTTTATTCTGTTTTCGATGAAGTAATTATTCAACTATAAAATACCAAATTAAAGAGATTTGTCAATATCAAATAAATTAAAAGCTTATATAATAAGGATATTATAACACTATACTTCATCCAGTTCCACAAAAAATACAGAGCCACTACCATCTTCTTTATTGGGTTCCATCCAAACTTTGCCTTTATGCGCTTCCACTATTAACCTCACAGAATAGAGGCCGTAACCCGTACTATCCACATTTATTTTTACGGAATCTTTCCCGCGTCCGCCTTCCGTAAATAAATTGTTTTTATCTTCGGACGTTATACCGACTCCCGTATCCCTGACATAAAATAAAATTTTATTACTTCCATCTCCAACAGCAGGTTCTTTTTTAAGTCCTACGGTTATTTTTCCTTCTTTGGTATATTTTATGGAATTTTCCACTAAATTATTTGCTACTTCTTTCAGCCAAATAGAATCACCGGAAACATTATAAATATCATCTTTTATTTCAGTTTCTAATTTTAATCCTTTTGCTTCAATAGA
>JBBUIR010000087.1:0-5661 GCA_038055245.1 Patescibacteria group bacterium
ATTTTATAAAAATCAAAAAGAGAATCAAGCGCAACTGCTTCTTCAAGTCTTCGACAGACACCATCTAAAATCATATCTTCTTTTCCTGTAAAATTTTTGACCATAAAATCAGTCCAAATCCATATAGGAATAAAAACCGGAATTAAGTGTCCATCTTTTAAAATATTTTGAATATTTTCTCCAACTAAATTTTTTCCTTTTGAAAGTTCTCTAAGAGAACTGCCCGTTTCTATATATAAAACATTACGTCCTTTTTCCCTTAAAAAATCCATCAACAATTTAACCTGGGTTCCTTTTCCACACCCTGACCTGCCAAAAAAAACAATAGCTTTTGAATTCATATAGAAATATTACACAATTTTGCTAGAATAATCAAGAAATTAATATTCCCTCATGGAGATTTGCGCATCTACTTTCTTGATAAGATCAAGGACAACAGAAACAACAATAAGAAGCGCTGTACCACCAAGCGCAATAGCGGTAATACCTGAGAGAGATCGTATAATAAGAGGCAAGACAGCAATGAATCCTAAAAAGACTGCGCCGAGTAATGTAATACGGCTTAAGACTTTTGAAATGTATTGGGAAGTGGATATTCCCGGACGAATACCCGGAATAAATGCTCCATTTTTCTGTAAATTAGTAGCAAGCGCTTCTGGATCAAAAGTGACCGCTGTATAAAAATAAGTGAAGAGAAATACTAAAATAAAGTAAAGCACGGCATAAAGAGTGCTTGTTTGTGAAAATGAAACAAGTACTTTAGAAATGGACAACAGAACTGAATTGGAAGAATTGGCCAAAAAATTACCAATCATTTGTGGAAAAAGCAAAAGAGAAAGCGCAAAAATTATTGGAATAACTCCGGCTTGATTAACGCGAAGAGGCAAATATGTTGAACCTCCACCATACATTTTCATTCCCCTTACACGCTTAGCATAAGTTACTGGAATAGGACGTTCCGCTTCGGTAACAACAACAACTCCCGCGATAACCAAAGCGCCGGCTGCTATAAATAATAGGAAAAGTGGGATTTGAGAAACATCAAAAGTAAAGATAAGCTGACTTATTTCTGTTGGAAGTCGTGAAACGATACCGGCAAAAATTATTAAAGATACTCCATTACCAATACCAAATTCAGACATAAGTTCACCAAGCCACATTAACAACATCGAGCCTGAAATAACAATAATCAGGTTAGTGATACGGTCAAAAGCCGTTAAATTTACTAAAATATTTTGACTTTCAAGAATAGCCAAAAGACTAAATCCCTGAATCGCGGCTAACGGAATAGTAAGTAATCTTGAATATTGGGTAAATTTCTTTCTGCCAGCTTCACCTTCTTCATGATAAATTCTCTTCAAGGCAGGAACCATAATAGTCAAAAGCTGCATAATGATTGAACTGGTGATATAAGGCCCTACTCCAAGCATTATTATAGAAAGATTAGAAAGTCCGCCACCAGAAAATATATTCAAGATGCCAAAAAATTGATTGTTAGTGAGGAAACGACTAAGTTCCAGCGTATCAATACCCGGTATAGGAATAGCGGAGAGTAATCTAAAAATTACCAACGCAAAAAGCACAAACAATACTCTTTTTCGTAAAACAGTATCTGTCCAAATCAATTTTATTTTATTCCAAAAATTTTGCATATTTTTATTTAATCTTTATTTTTCTTCCTTTGATGCCAAGACGTTTTCTAATCATAGAAAATGTTTCAATTTTTCCTTCCTCAAAAAGAATCTTGTCTTTTTTTATTATAAACGCTTTACGAACAGACTTAAACTGATATCCACGATTCTTTGGTAATTTTTTAATAATATCACGAAGTTCTGGACGACGCTTATTACCTGCTCGAGCTGTCTGACCTTTACCTCCACGGCCAGAAGTTTTAGCATGCTTGCCTCCACGACCGACGATTCGGTCTTTTTTATTCTTATGTCGTCTTTTTAAATTATGTATCTGCATAAAATTTTAAAACTATTTCAAATCTTTTTCCACGCCTTCTAATTGGCAGACAGGTTTTTTGCTTTCTCCTAAGTTTACAATGGGAATAATTTCTTTTCTATCAATAACCACTTTTTCAATTACTGTTTTTGAATATTTTGAAGAAATTTGAGAAAGCGCTGTCATAACCGCTTTAGCATTATTTAATTTATTTTTACTGCTGGATAAAATTTTTCCCGTGATATCTTTCATCCCGGATAATTTGGCGATATCACGAACTACCGTTCCTGCCACCAATCCACGTCCTTTGTTTGGCATAAGCATAACGTATGAACTAGAAAATTTAGCGGAAACTTCATGAGGTATAGACATGGTTTTTGTAAGTTTTAATCTAACCATATTTTTCTTTGCATTTCTTACTGCTTTATTTATTGCAAGAGAAGTATCACCTGCTTTTCCTAATCCTAAACCAATAGAACCCTTTTTATCTCCCGCTACTAATGCGACACTAAATGAAAATCTGCGTCCTCCAGCGACAACACGAGTTACACGACGAATACTTAGAATTTTTTGATCAAATTCCGGTTTTGGTCGGTTAAAAGATGAAGATCGGCGATTACTATTCTTTTTTTTATTTTCTTCTTCTGCCATATATTTATCAAATTAAAATTTAAGTCCGGCAACTCGCGCTTCGTCGGCTACTAATTTTATACGTCCAGTATATTTAAATCCATTTCGATCGAAAACAACTTTATCAATTTTCATTTTACTACAAACTTCCGCAATCATATTACCCACTTGTTTAGCTCTTTCAGTTTTTGTGCCTTTCTTTATTTTAACATCACTCGCTTGGGTTAATGTTTTTCCTTTTTGATCATCAATAACTTGCGCGTAAATAAACTTATTTGAACGAAAAACTGAAAGTCTTGGACGTATAGAAGTACCTGAAATTTTTGCTCTAATTTTTGCTTTTAATCTTATTCTTTTTTCGTCTTTTTTAATCATTTATTTATGCTGTTTTTTTACCTTGTTTTCGTCTAATAATTTCACCTTCATAACGCATTCCTTTACCTTTATACGGCTCTGGTTTTTTTAATGCACGAATGGCAGCTGTAAAACTTCCAACTAATTCTTTATCAATTCCTGTAATTGTAATATTATTCTTTTCGGCTGTAGCAGTAATACCTTCAGGTATAGATATAATAACCGGATGAGAAAACCCCAAAGCAAAATGAAATTCTTTTCCTCCGACCGAATGACTGGAGTCATCCGGTCGGGCGAGTTTTACTTCAGACTTAAATCCAACTCCTTCTAAAATTAATTTTTTTTGATACGGCATTTCTACCCCTTTAATCATATTTTTTATATGTGAAGCATAAGTGCCCCAAAGAGATTTAGAAAATTTATCATTTCTTTTTATATCTAAAGTTATTAATTCACCCACAATATTGATAGTGATATCATCACGGAAAGTTTTTGTTAATGTTCCTTTTGGACCCACGACTTTCAAAACAGCGCCATCTTTTGTGACTTCAACTCCTTTTGGTATTTGTATTTTTTGTTTACCTATTCTTGACATATAACTTTTTGCCCCTATGTCGGACTTAGGGGAAATTCCCATAAGTCCGACATAGGGTCTAATTATTTCACCATAACTTAAATAATGCTTCGCCTCCGACTTGTTCTTTTCTTGCTTCTTTACCGGATAAAATTCCTTTCGGTGTTGAAAGTACAAGAAGTCCGGAACCATTTCTAATTGAATTAATATCTTTCATCTTAAAATAAATGCGTCTGGACTGTTTGGAAATTCTTTCTACTTCCATAATTTTCGGTATTTTATTAACATAAACCAATTCAATTTCCAGCACCGGAAAACCTTTTCTAATTTTTTTTGAAACCTGACTTACATATCCCTCTTTTTTCAAACATTCTGCTATGGCATTCTTCATCTTAGAAGCTGGAAAGGAAACAGACTCCTTGCCTGCAAAACCTGCATTCTTTAACATTATTATCATGTTTGAAATTGAATCCATAAATTTAATTACCAGCTTGATTTACGAACACCCGGAAGCATTCCTTCATTAGCTAATTCTCTGAAACAAATACGACATACGCCAAAATCTCTCATAAAACCATTACCTCGTCCACAACGAAAACATCGATTCTTTTGTCGAGTAGAAAATTTTGGTGTTTTTTTATTTCTTGCTAAAACTGATGTTTTTGCCATAAAAAATAATATCGGGAGAACTTTACAATATCGCACTTTTTTTCTTTAACCCTTTAAAACTAAAGACTTAAAGGAGAAAAGCGGATTAATCAAAGCCATATTCCCTTGTTTTGATATTAACAAAAAATACCCAAAGAGTCAAACTTTTATTTCTTCTTACTTTCCTCTTCCTTTTTAAAGGGTATGCCTATGAGTTCAAAGAAAGTTTTACCTTCTTTTTTATTTTTAGCTGTGGAAACAAGAGTGATTGCAAGTCCAAAAACATCTTTTATATCTTCATCCGCTGTTTCTGGAAAAATTGTGTGTTCTTTAATCCCTATCGTAAGATTACCGACATTGTCTACTGCTCCGGGGTTAATACCGCGAAAATCTTTAGTGCGAGGAAGCGCAACATTTATAAGTTTTTCCAAAAAGGCATACATTCTCTTCCCGCGTAATGTTACAACAACTCCAATCGGATCACCCTGTCTAATTTTAAAAGATGCGACTGATTGTTTAGCGCCTCTTAAAGCCCCTTTCTGTCCGGTGATTTTTGCTAAACGCTCTCCTATCGCATCGTTCTTGTTTTTATCTTTTTTTATAGCTGTTCCTGTACCGACATTTAATACAACTTTCACCATTTTAGGCGCAGCCATGCTGTTTTTATAATGAAAAGCGCTTTTCATCTTATCAAAACTTCCTGCTTCTTTTTCTTTTACAGTTAAATGTTTCATAATATATTTTTAATCTATTTTTTTAACATTAGAAGCATGTATCGGCATTGCAATATCTACTTTCGTGCCTTTTTCTCCAGATTTTTTAGGACGCTGATGTTTTTTCATCATATTTACACCTTCTATTACAACTTTATTTTTATCAACAAAAACAGCAACAATTTTTCCTTTTTTGCCTTTATCTTTCCCAGTTATAACTATTACATTGTCTCCCTTTTTTAATTTCATATTTGTTGCCCCTATGTCGAACTTAGGGGAATCCCCTAAGTTCGACATAGGGTCTTATTAAATGACCTCTGGCGCAAGAGAAATTATTTTCTGAAATCCTTTTTCAGCGAGTTCTCTTGGAATTGGACCGAACACACGTCCAGCTTTTGGATCAAGTTTTCCTTTTTCTAATAAAACTACCGCATTGTCATCAAAACGAATATAAGATCCATCTTTTCTTCTATATGCTCCTCTTGTGCGCACCACAACTGCTTGATGCACATCTTTTTTCTTTACTCCTTTTCTAGGACTCGCAATCTTCACAGAAATAACAACCAAATCGCCTAAAGAAGCATATCTTTTTTTGGAACTTCCTAAAATCTTGAACACCTTTCCTACGGTGCCTCCTGCATTATCTGTTATTTTTACTAATGTTTCAGTTTGAATCATATTCTTTTTCCAAGGGGAACCCTTGGGGAAACTCTCTTAAGGGTTCCCCTTTTTATTTATAAATTACTTTAAATCTTTTATCTTTTGAAATAGGTCTAGTTTCAACTATTTCCTCTT
>JBBUIR010000088.1:0-2401 GCA_038055245.1 Patescibacteria group bacterium
TTGCGGCATAAGAACCTCAATCTTACGCGTATACCAGTTCCGCCACCTGGGCATAATAGAATTATAGCAAAATTATTTTACTATTTTTACCTCTTCTGTTTTACCTTCAGTATTTGACACAAAAGAGCGTAGTTTTCTGCGTACATCCTTCACTGCTTTAGCGCGAACATAGTAAAGCTTTGATTTGCGAGCGCGAGACTTTTTGGTTATTTCAATTTTATCAATTGCCGGTGAATAAAGAGGAAAAATTCTTTCTACTCCAACACCTGAAGCAATTTTTCTGACTGTAAAAGTTGCGCCAATTTCCGTACCATGTTTTCTGGCAAGCACAGTGCCTTCGAAAGCCTGCAAACGAACTTTGCTTTTTTCATCTAGAACTTTAGACCAAACACGTACTGTGTCGCCAGCATTGAAATCAAGTTTTTTTCTTTCTTCAACGTCAACTGAAGTAAGTTTTGTTTTATCAATTCTATTTCCTGCCATAATCGTCTTAATTTAACATAAACGAATTCTAAAGGCAAATTTAAATTTTTTTCATAAAAACTCATCTTGATAACACTTTTCACAATAAACAATTTCTGGACGACTAAGAGAAAAAGCTGTATTAATTTCCTTATTACACTTCATACAAGTTCTTATATATAATTTAGGCAAATTTTGTCTAGAAAACCTCTTATTCTCTCTGCATTTAGGACATTCATGGGGTAATGGTAAGTTCATTTTATGTAATAAATTTAACTCTCCATTGGTAATTTTATATCCCCTTTTACAATTTTCACATTCTATAATTTCATTTAAAATATTTTCATTAGTATCGTTTATTGTATCTGGCAAAGAATCTGCTTTTATTGTAATTTTATATAAAATATCTTCTTTATCACTCCAACTATACCCTTCTTTTAATGCTTCTTCTTTTGTTTTTGGAAAGAAACGCATTGCATTTGATTTATTATAAGAAAATTTACTAAATTCAAGTGGAAAAAATTCTCCATAGTAAAACTTACGACCCAGTTTATCTATATATGGATTTACTTTCATATCTTCAATAATTTCATCTCTTAGTTTTTCATATTCCTCTTTAGAATATTGCTTGTTTAAAATACAGTACGATTTCCGTTTAAGATTTACACAACCAAAATTATTTTTTCCAGACATACTCCAATAACTATATTGTGTATTCATACAATCAGCCCAACAATAACAAGAAAAATATAAAGAATCAGAATTCTCTCCCACATTCACACATTCATAAATACGAGATGAATTGTTACCCCATCCGGAACAATCCATGCAATCTTTGGCAGATGGAACTGTTATAAATTGAGTGTATTTACAATCTTCAGCTCCAACACAAACATACATTTCTTTTGAATTTTTTGAATTAAATACATACTCACCGGTAATATTTTTATTTAATGAATTTCCATTATATTCCCGTTTTGGTTTCGTAAGCCAAAATTCATACGCTTCTTCTTTAAGTTTTTGTAATTTAGTCCAAGAATCCAATCCTAACTCTTTTAATTTTTCTATATATTCGTCTTTTGAATATTTAACATTAAAAATATGATTCGTTGCCCCGCGAAGGTTCGCACATCCAATACAATTCGTACAACCATAGCAATTACGGGAAAACCACACATCCACGCAAGCATCACATTCTTCAGAAAAAAAAGTTCGATAACATTTAGCTATTCCTATAGTTTCATAACAAAGTTCTGATTCTTGAGCCCTTAAACAATCAGAACTGTATTTCAAATTATTTAAGATAGATGAATAAAAAACATTATCACAATAATCTGCCCAAAAAACTAAATAACAATCCTTGCTCCAACCTATATCATTAGAGTAGTTGGAATTCTTTAATGTTTTATAACCACTCTGTAATGACGAAAATGGTGTTTTTTCACTTAATTCTTTTACTTGATCTAAAAATGGACGTAAGGGGTCGTAATCTGTAGCATATTCAGTACCATCCCAAGTATCACTCCACCAACAATCTAAACACCAAACTATAATTTTTGATTCGGGTTCATAAACTGAAAGCATTCTATTCCTACATTTGTCACAATTACGCCAGTTTAAATTCCAGGTATTTTGAAAAGAAAAACGTCGAATCATCCTACATTCCGGACACCAAGTCGGCGGAGGAACTTTCATTTTTTCATAAAAATTAAAATCTTCTGTTTCAATCGTAAAATCTTTCTTGCAATTTTGACAAGATTTAGTTTGAGCTTCCATATAAATAAGTATACCAATATTTAGTAATTCTTAAAAACTTGTCAACCTGCCACGTCGACAAGTTTTTTGAATTCTTTAGGCAGAGGTGATTCTATTTTTATAATTTTTCCTTTTGGATTTTTAAACTCTATGGATTTAGCATGAAGCGCTAATCTTTTTAAAC
>JBBUIR010000089.1:0-2811 GCA_038055245.1 Patescibacteria group bacterium
GAGCGCGACGGCGCGAAAATTTCAGGATTTTTTAAGCTTCAAAAAATCCGTACCGACAAAAATATTATTCTTGCTTTTTTATTTTGGCTTTTACACAAACGTAAGCGCTATCCCTTTTTTACCGGAACGGCCGGTACAGCCGATTCTATGCACATATGTATCGTATCCTTAATCTTGAAAAAACTTTATAACACCACTTTTAGACGGCCGTTGAAAAATGATATATGTTTTTACATTTTTGTATTTTGAATTTTAAATATTTTCACACATTTACGAATATCAAGTAAATGAAGACGAGCGATAAATTCTTTTGGCAAAGGACCTTTTCCAAGCCAGACACTTTGTTGTAACATCTCAAAGTCCCATAGTTTCAACTGCAAGCGAAGCCAGTTTCTAATCTTTCTTTTCTTTTCTGGTATATCAAACAAAACCATAACTTTTGTATCCCCTATTGGTTTTGCTTCTATCTTTGAAAAAAGTGTGTGTAATTTTAAAGTGTTTTTATTAATAATAATATTTTTATTAAAATCAAAATCCAATACACCCTTCTTTTTAAGTCGATATAAATTATTATTAAATAGCTGTTTATTCAGCATCCGTCTTTTTTGTACTAATTCATAAAGTATTTTCTTCTGAATTTTAGTAGAACGACAAGATAATAAATAGCTAATAATAAAATCACCAAAAGACGCTTCATCCTCCCAATGTCTTTGCATTTACTTAGTATACCATATCTAGACGGCCGTTAGAATATGGTTATTAGTTTTTTACACAAACGTAAGCGCTATCCCTTTTTTGCCGGAACGGCCGGTACGGCCGATACGATGAACGTAGGTGTCGTAGGTTTGCGGAATATCGTAGTTGATAACATGCGTCACGTCAGGAATATCAAGTCCCCTAGCGGCAACGTCTGTTGCTATCAATATGTTGATATGGTCTTTTTTGAATAAATCCAAGGTACGAATACGTTCGCGACTTCTTTTGTCACCATGAATACAACCAACTTTAAAACCCATATGGGAAAGATCTTTAGTAAGAGAATCTACACTATGTTTCATCTCTCGAAAAATTAAAACTTTATTTGAACCTTCTTTTTTCAAAACTTCATGAAGTTTTTCCAGTTTTTCTTCTTTACTTCTGGTGCAAATAATATCTTGGTCAATATTTTTTGCTGTCTCACCGGAAATTACGGAAATAAAAATTGGGTCTTTTAGAAATTCTGTAGTTAATTTTTTAACTTCCGATGAAAGTGTTGCCGAAAAGAAAAGCATCTGGCGTTCTTTGGAAACTTTTCCAAGAATAAAAACCATATCATCCCTGAATCCCATATCCAGCATTCTGTCCGCTTCATCAAGCACAATAGAGTGACAGGTTGATAAATCCAATACTTTTCTTTCTATTAAGTCACGCATTCGTCCTGGCGTACCAATAACAAATGACACGCCTCTTTTTATTTCACTTATTTGTCTCATTATTGGAAGTCCTCCGACACAAGCTACGGAAAAAATTCCCAAACCAAAAGCAAGCATACGAAAATCAGAATCTATTTGTAGAGCAAGCTCTCTGGTGGGTGCCATGATTAATATTATTTCCCTTTTATTCTGTCCCTTAGTTTTTGAAATCTTTTCTATCAAAGGCAAAAGAAATGCCGCTGTTTTTCCCGTTCCGGTATTCGCCATACCAAAAACATCTTTACCATTAAGTATGGAAGTAATAGCTTGATCTTGAATCGGTCTCGGATCAATAAATCCACATCTTGCAATATTTTTATGAATTTGCGGATTAAAAGGAAAATCAATAAAAGTATGTTTAGAAACATAAGGTTTTTCTTCTATGTGTTGACCTTTTTTAATAAAACGAGAAAAATCTATTCGCTCAGAAAAACTTCTTCTTTTAGGACGACTATTATTTCTTTTAAAATTTTTATTAAAATGTGGTTTTGCTTTACGAGCAAAAGATATACGTCCGAATTTCTTCGGAGCTACCGAGTGACGTGTATTCATAAGGTCACTCTCCTTTATTAATTAGATGAGAATGATATTAAAAGGATAGCATTTTCATGCTATTTCGTCAAGAGTTCAAAAACGTTATAAAAAGTTATAATTGTTTTAATGAAAGCTTACTTAGATATTGTAAAAAATGTTTTGGAAAATGGAGAGAAAAAGACTGACCGTACTGGTACAAATACGCTTGCTATAGCCGGAACAATTTTTAAATACGATATGAAAAACGGTTTTCCGTTATTAACTACAAAAAAAGTTCCCTTCCGTTTGGTTGCTTCCGAATTGGAATTTTTTATTAAAGGCATTACAGATAAAAAATGGCTACAAGACAGAAATAATCATATTTGGGATGAATGGTGCAGTCCTTCAAAAGTTCCTTATAACCATGACGAGGAAACAAAAAAGAAAATGCTGCTTGAACGAGATTTAGGAGCTATTTATGGTTGGGAATGGCGTCATTTTGGCGTAAAATATGAAGATTATAAAACAGATTATACCGGAAAAGGAATCGACCAATTGAAGCGTATGGTAGAAATGTTAAAAATAAAACCGGATAGCCGTCAAATGTTGGTGCTTGCTTGGAATCCAATAGATGTTGAAAAAGTAATTCCACCGTATTGTCATTATGCGTTTCAAGTGACAGTCATCAATAATCGTCTTAATTTATTTTGGAGCCAACGCAGCGTTGATGTGGCGCTCGGGTTACCTTTTAACATTGCAAGTTATGCGACTCTTCTGCATCTGCTTGCTCTGGAAACCGGTTTAGAAGAAGGAATACTTACTGGCTTTTTAGCTGATACGCATATAT
>JBBUIR010000090.1:0-1277 GCA_038055245.1 Patescibacteria group bacterium
CGGCCCATAAAGTTTTTAAGATACTGAAATGGGTTTTTTTAATTTTAGTCGGGTTGTTTATAATTTTAATTATTGGTCGTGTGATTTATCGTGTTAATGAAGCCAAAACCAATGAGCAGGTTATAAAAATTCATAACACTAAGCTTACTTTAGATGACGTTATGGGTAAAAACCTTCCGCCGGACCCGGGAGTTGAAGCCGATAAGACTGTGCAGGGGATTGATGCTAACAATAATGGAATTCGGGATGATGTGGAATTGGCTGTTTTTAAACAATATTCAAACTCCGCTAAAACCCGCGCAGTGCTTTTGCAGTATGCGTTAGCGTTGCAGATGGAGGTGGTGCAGCCAATGGTGAATAAGGGAACAGTAGGTGAAATAGCTAATAAACAAGATAGATCTATTTTCTGTGTTGCAGAAATTGTTCCTTTTGGAGGAGAAGATGGTGTAATTACTGCAATTGAAAAATATGGGAAATTTGTGTTTGATAAACAATTTAATACAGAAATAAGAAAGAGTACACATAAAAAATTTTATTCCTATTTAAAAAGTGGAAGAATAGATGATTCAGTGAGTTGTGATATTGAACTTTCTTCTTTTGTCAATTAGCTATGTTGAAGATAAAATTGATTTTAGTTGTAATTGTATTAAGCATGCTATTATCAAATATAGTTTTTGCTGAGACTTTACCGACATCATGTAAAAAAGAAGGGTATACAGTTTCTACTATTAATGGTATTTTTACCGATGAAGAAGGTGCTAGAAATAATCAAAGATTTTTAAGAATATTACTTAAAGACGAATATAAAGGTGAAAAAATAGACTATCAATATCTTCTTAACCCCACCCATCTAGCTGGTGTTGGTGATTTACTTGATGCTGTAGCGCAAGGGCTTTTTGACCAAGAATCTGACTATGATCTTATTGAAATGCTTAATGATGCCAGTCAAAAAGTAACCACTCAGAAACTTTTATTAGTGGGTCACTCACAAGGAAATTTTTACGCTAATAATTTTTATGACAAAGCGGCGTCACAACCAGGCGGGGTTCCAAGCCAATCAATAGGCGTATATAGCGTAGGTACTCCGGCAAATCTTGTTGCCGGTGGAGGAAAATATTTAACTTCCGATACAGACAACGTAATTGCTTCAGTAGTAGCTCGTTTTATAAATATTTTATCACCGAATGTTCATATACCGTTACAAAATGATGGTAGTGACGGCAATGGGCATAGTTTTTCAGATGTGTATTTGAAATATCAAGGAGATAAAATTATTT
>JBBUIR010000091.1:0-7801 GCA_038055245.1 Patescibacteria group bacterium
TATAAATATCATCTTTTATTTCAGTTTCTAATTTTAATCCTTTTGCTTCAATAGAAATTTTCTTTTCAGATATCGTCTTGTCCACCAATTCTTTCAAATTAAGGGTCTTCATTTCATATTTAATCGTCCCTTTTTCTAAATTAGCCGCATTCAAAACCAAATCAACCGTTTCTATGCCCATATTATCCGATTCCAGCCCCTGTTCTGCCCTCTTCTTTACCTCATCATTTGCATCGCCAAAAGTTCCATCCAATATTCCGGCAAAAATATATTTTGAACGGGTAAAAGACCCTTTAACTTTATGAGTAACAAGGTGAACGAGGCTTTCCCTCTGCTTGATAAGTTCTTGGAGGTTAATATTAAGTCTCGCTAATTCTTCTCTCTGCTCTATTTCTTTTTTGACGGACTTAATTAAAGCATAGCCAAAAATTATGGTAGCAATAAAAGTTACGCCAGTTAAAATTATATTAATAAAAACTTTAATGAAGAAAAATTGTGAACTTATAAGTATTGCAAGTCCCCAGACCAATGCCTGAGTTGCGATAAGTTTTATATTAAAAGAATTATATTTTACAACCAAATAAGTAAGGATACCGATAAAAATAGGCATAGCCAGCAAGCCATATTGCGAATATTGCCATTGTTCAGTAACACTGCCTATCAAATTGCCGGAAGAAAGGGCCAGAAGAAAGAAAATAATGCCAACTGTTGAAAATAATATTTGCTTTTTTATACTTGAATCAACAGTTTTTTCGTAAAATCTAAAACTAAAAAAAAGCACCCACATAATGGAAAATATTTCTACTGCATATATGTAATATGTAGCAATAATTCCCTCTAAAGCAACGCAGGAACTCATATCAATACCCATAAGGTTGAAACGAGTTGATAAAGCTACTATGATAGGTAAAACAAGAAGGGACATCATTATTTTTTTCTTGAAAGACACATCTTGCTTTGTGTTAAATACGTCAATGAAATAAATAGAAAAAATATAAATAAGAACTTCAACCAGAATAATTACTGACCAAAAAAACAAAACACTGGACGGATCGTTTGTGGCCCAGATATATAAATCCAGCAACACCCAAGCAGAAAATAAGATAGTTATTATAAAAAGCAATTTAGCGGATAAAACTTTCTTGGATTTAAAGAAAAGAAGGAAACCGAAAACAAGAGCAAAAATCACAGAGATACCGTGAGAATAATAAAATAAAGACGGCACATTGCTGGAGAAGAAAAGATATTGAGCTGATTCCCAGGGACATAATGGCATAATATTTTTAAGTTTTATTTTTAATCATTTTCTCTAAAAATGGCTCAAAAAAACCTTTATAACGTTTTTGTAAATTTTTTATTTTCCAATCATTTGATGTAATCCTTTTACGACAAGATCTGGAACCGCAAAAACAATCCATCGGTTTTACATTTTTTGATGATAGACACATGGCATAATCTATTGTTATTTCTTCTCCTTTTTTTATATCTCTCATCGCAACTATGCTAATTTCTCCTCTGAAACCACAACTTGGATTGCAACTATGATTTAAATAATCCGCTTCTTCTACTTCGGAAACTTTTGATAAGCCATAATATAAATCAGTATCTATCTGAAAAGGATAAGATTTTAATTTTTCTGTAAGAGTATCAAATTGTTTTGTCGTCATAACATAACCGCCAAAAACAATGACTCTTTCCCTTTTTTTTATTTTTTGTTTGGCAAAAATACCAAATCCGCGCGAAACCCTTTTTTTATAAGCTTTTTTTGTTAACCAAGAAAGAGTGTATTTCATAAGGTTTATTTTTAAATTTCCTCACTTTCCAAAACAGTAAAATCTTTAGTAATAAAAAAACGATAATAAGTAAAAAAAATGGAGGCAATAAGTAAAATAATTAAAACAGTTAGTAAAATTTTTGAATTCCTATCCATGATTATATTATAGTTAAAAAGTTAATTTAAGTAAAGGAAATAACTGCCCAGAAGAATAATCACAATCGCTAAGATTCTTTGAATTAAGTGGCGTTTTGATATTTTTTCGGTAACAATATGAGGTAAAAATAATGTTAATAATATACCTATAGCAAAAGTGAATACTGTTTGATATGTGTTTACAACAAGGACAAGGACAACTGGAGCAAACAATGTGGCTAAATTACTTAGCAAGCTTCCTAATGAATAAAAAAGTTCACTAAAGCCATTCAACACGAAAATTTTTGCGCGATTATTTTTTACTAATGAGAAAAAATCTTCTCTAAAATTTTTAGAAAGTAAGAAAAAAAACATTCCAATAATAAAAATACCTAGATGTTGCCAGAAAAGAGAAGTGACAAAAGAGCCTTGATATATGGTAAATTTTTTAAATAAAACATCATTGAAAGCAAAAAATAAGGCGGATAATAAAATAAAACTTACCATCCCCCATTTTATTAAGATTTTACCTTCTATTTCTTCAATATCAAAAGATAAAATACCAGCCCCAATTAAAACAACCAGAGCTGCAAGAATCTGAGTCAGTGTTAAAACTTCACCTAAAAAAATGTAACCTAAAAAATAAGCAAAAACCGGAGACAATTGAAAAAGTGCCACAACAATAGAGGATTCTTCATTTCTTAGAGATTGAAGATAAAAATAAAAACCAAAAGCGCCTAAAAAACCGGGAATCAAGAAAAGCAAGAAATTTTGAAAATTAGAATATAGAATTATCTCACTGTGTTTAAATATAAAAATTACCGCTGAAAAAATAAAAGAGAAAAAAGTAGAAAATAAAAAGACAGATCCAACTCCCCTGCCTTTGCTGTATTTTGAAAGTATAAACTTGTCAAAATGAGTGTTGATGCTCCAAAAAAAGGGCGCGAGTATTGCAATAAAAAACCAATTCATACAGATGATTATACCCCAAAATCGGAACTATTTCATCTTCTTGGTTTTTTCCTATGGGAATTTTTTGCAAAAAGGTTTAAAATAAAATAAAAAAAACCCTCTTTTTACCTAAAATAGGAGGCTTTCACTTTTCATCTTGTTTATAGAAAAATTGACAAATTTGTTTAATCTAGTATACTGTAAGAAAATAATCATTTCATTGTAAAAAAAATAGGAGAAGTAAGAATGAAAAAATTTAATACAAATATAATGATAAGATTAGTCCAAGAAAGTGATATTAATATACTTTCAGAGATATATTCAAGAGTCTTTAGTGAAGCTGATAAAAACAAACCCTGGGATAAAGACCATTCTTTCAAACACTTGATGTATTGGCTTAAAATACAACCTGATATGTTCTTTGGCGCGTTTGATATAAATGGCAAACCAGTTGGCGCTATCGCCGTTGGTATAAGACCATGGAGAAGAAACAATCGTTGTAGTGCTGGCATTATTTTTGTAGATACAAAACATCAAAAAAAGGAAACAGCTAAAATTCTATTTAAAACAATGTTAAAAGAAGCGATACAAAAATACGAAGCGGTAAGTTTCGAAGCAATTACTTTTGCGGGTAAAGAGTTTCCATTAAATTGGTATAAAAAACTCGGAATCATACCCGATGAAAGTGCGGTACTTATAAAAGGTAATTGTTCAACAATATTAGAAAAACTTTCTTAATATTTAAGAAAATCAAAATAGCACATACTTTTTATTAAGTATGTGCTATTATATTTATAATGAAAATTAAAGACAATAAACAATATAAAGGTAGCTTAATAATAATCTTTGGGTTACCTGGATCTGGGAAATCAACTCAATCCGTTCTTCTTGAAGAAAAGCTAGGGTACAAGTATATTTCTTGGGGAAGAATTACAAGAAATATACTTAATGGTAAGTTTGGTTCTGAAGATGATAAAAGAATAATCCTTGATAACATTAGAAATGACTCTCCTTATCCTGATAAATATATTAAAAACAATATAGTTAAAGTTTTGATTGAGGAAATTAAAAACGGTTATAATAACTTCGTTGTTGATGGTTTTCCTAAAAAAGCTCAAGAGGCAAAAGATTGTATAGAAATTACAAAGGAATTGAACTTAAGGTTACAATGTGTCATAAATATTGCTTGTACTGAAAAAACTATATTTGAAAGAATTAAAAATAGAAAATATTGTGAGAAATGTGAGAAATTTTTTAATGATGTTATTAGACCTAAAAATGAAGGAATTTGTGATTTTGACTCCGGTAAATTAATAAGACGTATTGACGATGACCCAAAAATGGTTAAATTAAGAATTAACGAGTATTTAAATGATATTACTCCAGCAATTCAATTATTATCAACGATGTCAGAATACTCTTTTTCTATTAATGGAGATCAGGATGAATTATTAATTTTCTCAGATATTGTTACGAAACTCAAATCCAATAGAAAAGATATATTTTCTTTATTTAAAAATGCTGGACATACTCTCATTCCAACTCAATGTGGGTATTTTGATGTGTATGTGTATCAAAACATTATAAATTATGAAAGTCATATCATATTAACATGTGGTGATATCACAAATAAAAGGAGCATTCCGGTTAGAATTCATTCATCTTGTGTTACTGGAGACATATTTCATTCAGAAAAATGTGATTGTGGTGGTCAACTTGATCAAGCAATGTCGTTCATACAAAAAAATGGTCAAGGTATGATTCTCTACCTTTTTCAAGAAGGTAGAGGGATAAATATTATAAATAAAATAAAGGCATACGATTTACAACAAAAAGGATTTGATACAGTATCAGCTAATGAATTTTTAGGTATACCAGCTGAAATGAGATCATATGCTGTTGTAAAAGATGTCTTAAAAGATTTTAGTGTTAAGTCAATAAGGTTAATTACCAACAATCCAGATAAAATTTCCAAGGTTCTTGATCTTGGTATAAATATCGACGATACCATTGAACTTGAGTCAGATCATTTTGTATTTAATGAAGAATATTTAAAAACTAAAGTCGACAAAATGATGCACTCAAAAAATTTAATTCTAAATAGAAGTATCTCACATGGAAATCCATCCGGCATACATCTTGAGATAGAAAAGAAATACTTGCTTAAAAAATCAGAAGTGGAACTGGTTGAAAAGAAGTGTTTAGAAATATCTTTACCACAAATATCACATCAATATGAAAAAAATCAGAATTTTGACAGAGATGGCATCTTCGAAAAAGATGATGCTAGATTGCGTTTACGCACCAAAATAGAAAATTCAAATAATAAGTTTAAAAGTTCAGAATTCACATATAAAAAACGACTGGATATAGAAAATGGCATCAAAAAAGAAACTGAACTTAATTACAATTTCAGTTCTGAGCAAACATCTGAAAATCTTCTATCTATTTTCAAAATTATCGGACTAACTGAAAGAGATTCTTATGAACGAAGGAGAAAAACGTTTGCAAATAATGATATTCAACTCACAATAGATGAGTTTCCGTTTGGATATATAGCTGAAATAGAAGGAGAAGAAAAAGAAGTTTTAAGATATGAAAAATTACTTAATATGAATGGATTGCTTCAATATGGTAAAAGTTGTGACGATGTATATATAGAACTCTGTAATAAAAAAGGGGTAAAGCCAAAAACATCCATCCTTTTTGAAGATGTAGAGATGCCAAAACTTGAAGAATATATAGATATATGGAAGAAATAAAAAATCTTTTTATAAAACACTTTAATTTTTATCCTGATATTATCTCAACGACCGAACATGTGTATATCTCTCCACCCTCTAGGGTTATAAGTAGTTTAATAGAACTTTCAAAATTTTCCAATAAAAAAATATTAAGAATTATAATTACAGATACGTATTCAATTCATCCCGAAAGTTGCACGAAACAAATATGCATTCCTCATCTGTTAAATAGAGGCATATTTTTAATTGACTTAAAATCTTCAAAAAAAGAACTCATCAAAAAACTAGAAGAGGATAATAAGAAAGTTATAAGAATATTAAAAGACAAGTTAATTTTTTCCTTACAAGAAAATAATAACTACATTGAAATTATAAATTTATATAAAGAAATATTCAAAAGTATTAAAAAATCTGATTCTATAATTGTTTATAACGACATTATTAAGATGTATACTGACAACTTTAAGTTAGATTCCTTACATTACTGGTTAGAGAACACAGTTCCATATGGCATAAATTCTAAAAAAATTAGATTATTTTTAAAAGAAGCTTTTGATATACTATGCGAAATTGATCCATTTGGAGTCAGTTTATTTGGAAAATATCTAGAAACTAAAAACAGACTAAAAAGGAAGGACAAAAATAACATTATTAATATAATCTCATGGAATGAGTATCTTGAAGAATTCAATAATAATTCTGATTTTTATTCCGTTCCTTTTGAAGTTATTTTATATGTATATAGTTATTGTGGTGGATCTCATTTTGGCAATGACTACGATATAGTAAATAATATAAATAAAATACGCAATAATAGTAATCTTACACAACTCACAAAACATAATAAGGATTATGTTTTTAACATAGAGTTAAAAGAAGTTCAATTTCAAAAGGTATCTATGATTAAAGATAAGTGGTCTTTATCACATAAAATGATAAAAACAGTAGATACTCTCCCAGAATTGTATATTCTATTGGGTCAAAATAATTTAAAAAATAAACTCAAAAATAAAACCTACCTGATTCCTTAACCTATAATAATAAATTTATCAAATTTTCTCATTTTTATTTATTTTGAAAAATTTCAGCTATACTTTCTAGTCCAACATATAGTACTTTTCGTAAATTTGGATATTTCTCAAAATCTAAATCGGCAAATCTTTTTTCTAATGGCGTAATTGACTCGGAGGGATTTGCATCTGCTCCTATGGGGTATGATTTATTAACAAATATATACTCTGTGTATATTTTTTCTTCTTCGGAGAGTAAAAAGGTTTCCGATGGAGTGTTTAGTTTTACAAGAAATTAAAAAATTAAAAAATTAAAGAATTAAAGGGGTCAGGAGCCTTTGTTTGGTCTACCAGGATTTCTTAATGTCGCTTTTAAATTAAATTTATCTATCATTCCGTTCGTCCAATTATCAGATCCAAAAGGTTTTCCTTTATTTACCGAATATCTTAAAGATTCTATTTCTTTATTAGTCTGTGCTTCATTAACCAATTTAATATAATCATCAGGCATATCAATAGGCCATTTTGATAATAACTTCTTTTGATTAATATTCCCTTTCTCCCTTCTATGTAAACTTGACCACCTCCAATCTTCTGCTTTTTTAACTAATTTAGCTCTTAATGCGTTTCTTTCTACATATCTAAATAATTGCAACAAATATCGATTGGTTTCTATCGGAAATGATTTATATCTTCCTTGGTAGAGATGTCCAGAACCTATGGTTTTATGCCTAGAATGCCATCTTTGTGTATGAGTCATAGATACCCATCCCATAAATTTTTGTAAATCACCATCTTTTTTGGGATACAATATTAAATGCCAGTGGTTTGGCATCACCTCATAAGAAAGTATCCTCATATCAAATTTTTCTTTTGCCTCTTCTATTACTTTTTCAAAAAGTATATAATCTTCATCTTTATTAAATATCCGCATACGCGCATTAGCACGATTTATGACATGATAAATTACATCCCCAACATCAATTCTATTTATTCTTGGCATAAAATAATCATATCATAATATCTTCTTAAAAACAAAGGCTCCTGACCCCATTTTACATTTTATTTTCAAAAACGCACTCTCTGTAAATGTTTGCCAATAAGAAATATTTGGGCTTCGTTTAAATCCTCATTTTTATTTTCAAACACTTTGTGCTGGCGATTACCTACTTTCGCCCGTGAGGACT
>JBBUIR010000092.1:0-11445 GCA_038055245.1 Patescibacteria group bacterium
GTTTTGAATATAACGGTATGCGAAATCATGAGATTTATTTCAGTTCACTGTCAGAAAAAGCAAATACGCTAAAAGAAAATAGTGAATTAAAAAAAACCATCGTTTTAGAATGGGGGTCGTTTGAAAAATGGCTCAGTTTATTTAAAGCAATCGCAACAACCAGGGGTATTGGCTGGACAATGCTTTATTTTGATAGAAAAGAAAAAAGATTATTAAACGCTTGGGTTGATGAACAACATCTTGGTCAACTTCAAGATTGTACGCTTATGCTTGCTCTTGATATGTGGGAACACGCTTATCTTTTTGATTATGTTCCAGCAGATAAGAAAAAATATATTGAAGCTTTTTTCGAAAATCTAAATTGGGAAAACATAGAAGAAAATTTTAAAAAGGTTCAATAAAAAAACTCTTTATACTCCTGCCAAAAAGTCTATAAATAAAATAGATATAAATCAGCAACGTAAAAATAAATGGAAAATTAGGTATAGTTAATGCAGCAAATGGAATATTTGAGAAGAAACCTATAATCGTAAGTTCGTAGTGAAGTAAAAAATATGAAACATATCCGAATGGAACTGCGAGAACATACCAAATGATTCCAATAAAACTAGTTAAAAAACCTAAAATCATAGTGAGCGGGATAAAAGGTAAAATTAAAGCATTCGCAGGTAGTGCCACCAGAGAAAGATTTCCCATTTTATAAAGAATAAAAGGCATAACAAAAATATAAGCGGCGGAAGTAACTGATACGATATCCCGTAATTCTAAACGAGGTGTAACCCATAAAAAATATTTTTCAATTTTAGGCGAAAAAAATATAACGGCGACTGTCGCGATAAAAGAAAGTTGAAAAGAAACATCAAAAGCAAGAATAAAAGGATTTATTAAAATCATAATAACCGCGGTAATTATTAAAGCCCGTGTTACATCATAATTTCTACCTATAACACGAGAAAATAATGCCAAACTTGCCATTATTCCTGCTCGCACTACTGTGGAAGATCCGCCAGTCATTAAAACAAAAAGTAAAATAGTAAATATTCCAGCTCCAATTCCTATATTTTTTGGAAAGGAAGAAAAAATTTTCATAATCCACTCAGCAACAATTGTTACATTATATCCAGAAAGCGCGACGATGTGTATGGTGCCTGTATCCACAAAACTCTGTCTTAAAGACTCGTTGAAGGAAGATTTTTCACCTAAAATGAGACCACTCATAAATAATGATTCTGGTTCCCTGATTGCCAAGTTCATTTTATCTAAAAAAACATCTTTAGCATAAAATAGTGCACTTTTTATAAAATTCCCATTTCCGTGTGATGTAACCTCAATTTTTGAATAATTCATTACATAAAAAATCCCATCCTTGCGTAAATAATTTACATAATCAAATTCTTTGCCTTGGTCTGTCATAAAATTTTCTGGTTTTTTCAAAACACCTTCAAAATTTATCTTGTCTCCATATTTATAATTTTCATCTAGATTGGCTGACATTAAAATTTTTGTTTTATCTTTTCCATCCTGTATTTCCACAGTTAATTTCTGGTTATTTTCCGTAATATTGGGTTCATCTATAATTCCCCCGGATAAAGAAACTTTTTGATTCACGTGAGACTCAAAAATATTGGGAACAAGAATATCAACCATATGAAAACGAAAAATCCCAAATGAAAACGTTAAAATAAAAATGGAGGTTATAATACCCCACTTATTTTTAGAAATAAAAATAAAAAATATAATAAACACGAAAGCAATTACTCCAAACAAAATAGCAAAATATAAATTTACAAAAATAAAAGAGCGCAAGAGCACTCCAACTATAAAACCAAAACAAGATGTATAAAAGATTCTATCCCGCATTTGAAAATCAAAATAATAAAAAATTATTTTTCGTTTTTAAGCTTCATCTTAGATCCATCGGCAAAATTCGTGGCTATTTCATCGGCACGATCGTTATATTTGTCGCCGTTATGTCCTTCCACATAAACCCATTTAATTTTGAATTGTTGGGAAAGTTTATAAAGTTCTTCCCAAAGTTCTTTATTAAAAACTGGCTTTTTTGCGGCATTTCTCCAATTATTTTTTTGCCAATTAAAAATCCATTCTGTAATTCCTAAAATCACATATTTTGAATCAGAAAAAATTTCCATCGGCACATTTATTTTCGTCTTTTTAAGTTGCTTGAGAGCCTCAATCGGCGCTGTAAGTTCCATTATATTATTGGTGGCATATTTGGAAAATCCGCCAATCTCAAAAACTTTTTTCTTATTAATGATGACAGCACCCCATCCGGCCGGCCCGGGATTTCCTCTTGCTGCACCATCGGTATAAATAATAATTTTATCTTTTTTCATAAAAATATTACCAAATTTTTGCTTTTATTAAATCAGGAATAATTTCTTTTTCTGTAACTGTAATCATTGGGTATTTTTTTGTTTCAAAATCTTCTTTAGAAAACCAAACAAAATTTTCAATTTCATTATCTGGTCTCATATCACCGTTTATGGTTGCAATATACACTATATTATCAAGAGCTATATTACGATTATAAAAATTGTCACTAAAATATTTTCCAAAAAACTTTAAATTTACCAGATTAACTCCAATTTCTTCTTTTAATTCCCTTTTTAAACATTCTTCATCATTTTCCCCTTCCTTAATTTTTCCACCCGGTGTCCAAAGCTCTTTATATCCCTTGCCTTTAAGCATTAAAATTTTACCATTTTGAATTATAATTCCAGCAATTCTTGTTCTTGTTTCCATAATATAATTATACTACGTACAAACAAAAAACAAAATGTTAACACTTTCTGCTATCACTGAGTTTGTTAACATTTGTTTTATATATGATATAATTCATATTATGAATTTAGTAGAAGAAATATTGAGAGAACTTTGGAACACTTCACTTTCTTATAAAGGTGCAAGGGTCAATCTTTTTGGTGTCCCGATTTTTAAAAACCATTCACATGGTTCTATACAAACTACACTTTCTCGCTTAAGGAAAAAAGGTTTTATAAATAATGGAGATAAAAGTTGGCATATTACTTCTGCCGGTAAAAGATATATGAGAAGGAAAGAAGATTCATTACAACAATTTGAGCACAATTTTACAAAAGAAGCGCCAAAAAATTTGATAGTTATGTTTGATATACCTGAAACTAGAAAAGCAGAAAGAGAATGGCTAAGATGGCATTTAAAGAAATTTAATTATGAAATGATCCAGAAAAGTGTTTGGGTTGGGCCATCTCCTTTACCGAAAGAATTTATGGACTATGTTTCAAAAATAAAATTGAAGGAATCAATAAAAACTTTCAAATTAGCCAAATCTTATAATATTTCAAGGTAAAATAAAATTGTTAACATTTTCTGCGATAGCAGAATTTGTTAATATTTAGTAAATATCTTCTATTCGTAGACGCAACTCCTCTCTGCCTCTAAATCTAGATAAATCAAAGGTCGCAAGAAGATTTACTTTCACATCTTCGGACAAATGAACTTTAAAAGAATCATTATTTGAGAAAAAGGAAACTGCTTTAACTTTATTTTTATTATTTATGTCAGAAAAAGTAATTTCTAAATGTTCTCCTGAACCATTTTTACCGAACTTTTTGATATTTTCTATTTTTACATTCTCAAAAAGGAAAATAGGTTTGGGGTTAGCTAATCCAAATGGGGAAAGTTTTTCTATTTCACGCCAATTTTTCATATTCACTATACTCAAATCACCCACAATATCAGCGCTCTTCAAGGTCAAACCTTGAGCTCCCTTAAGGTCTGACCTTTTTCTCACTTTGCTATATGAAAGGGAAAGAGCTTCTTCTAAAAAATGAATCTTCTCACTATGAACTGCAAATCCCCCGGCAAATTCGTGTCCGCCAAATTCTAAAAAAAATTCACTTGTTTCAGTCATAAGTTCAACCAAAGAGACTGAACCGTCTGATCGACAAGAACCTTTTATTAAATTATTTTCATCTTTTCCCCAAACAAAAACGGGTTTTTTGTGCTCATCCGATATTTTATTAGCAACAAGCCCTAACACACCCACTCGCCATTCTGGGTTACCTATAACTATCACTTCTTTCATTTCACGCAAAGGACTCTTGTCAAATTTTTTATTTACTTCTCTCATTATAGAAGTTACCATCATTTTTCTATCATCATTTATTTTTGATAAATGGTCTGCGATTATTCCAGCTTTTATCTCATCCTCTGTAGAAAGAAGTTCATAGGCCCTCATGGGATCATCCATGCGTGAAGCTGCATTCAGTCGTGGTGCTACCATAAAGCCAATATCGTCTTCAGTTAAATATTTTTGCTCAATATTCATTTTAGCTAAAAGTTTTTGCAAACCAGGACGAGGAGATTTTCTCAAAACCTTCATACCAAAATATGCTATAGCTCTATTCTCACCTGTTAGGGGCACAAGATCAGAAAGCGTGGACAAACCCGCCATATCTAACAGCCATTTTTCCCAACCAGTATTTATTTTATAAAACTCGCCATATTTTTTTACAAATCCTTGCACAAACTTAAAAACTACTCCCGCTCCGCATAACATTTTTTCAGGATAGTCATCTATTTTTGGGTTTAATATCGCATAAGCGCGAGGAAGAATTGTATGTGATAAATGATGATCTGTAATAATCACATCAATTCCATCTATTTCTGCTTGAGCAACTTCAGAAACGGCCGTGATACCTAAATCGATAGTTATTAAAAGTTTCACTTTTTTTTCGGCAAATTGTTTTATAGCAGAAAGATTAAGTCCATAACCCTCAGAATTTCTCCCAGGAATATAAACTTCATAATTCTTATAACATATTTTTTTAAATAAATCTTGAAAGATAACTGCCCCAGGTATACCGTCACAATCATAATCAGCATAGATAATTATCTTCTCTTTATTTTCTATTACCTTAAAAAGTTTAACGCAAGCTTTTTCCATATCTTTCATTTTAAATGGATCATATAAATCCCGTTTGTAATCCGGATTCAAAAAAATCTCAGCTTCGACTGCAGTCTTTATTCCTCTTTTTTCTAGAATATTTCTAAGTAATTCGGAATATTGTTTCATAGAGCAAATTTTAGCATAGTTTGGTATAATATTTGAATGCAAGATTGTATTTTCTGTAAAATTATAAAAGGAGAAATTCCGTGCAATAAAATTTATGAAAATGAAAAATTTTTAGTTTTTCTTGATATTAAACCAGTTTCAGACGGACATCTTATTATAATTCCAAAAAAACACGTTATTTGGATGCAAGAAGCAGATGATGAATTAATTTCCGAAATATTTAAATTAACAAAAAAAATGATGTCTACGCTTAAAAAAGAGCTTAATTGTGATTTTGTGCAAGAATCTGTCGTTGGAGAAGAAATACCACATTTTCATATTCATTTAATACCTAGACATTATGGTGATAATTTCAAAAACTTCCCCACAAAAGAATATAAGGAAGGACAAGCAAAAGAAATATTAGAGAAAATTATTCAAGCGCTTTAATCCCTGGCAACGTGCCATTGGCAAGAAAATCCAGTGTGGCCCCACCACCCGTAGATACAAATGTAAATTTATCTTCTAATTTCATCATAGAAACAATAGACACAATGTCGCCTCCGCCAATAATGCTTTGAGTTTTAATTTTTGCGACTAATTTTAATATTTTTTCGGTTGATTTTGCGCTTTCAGATTCATATTTACCTAGTGGTCCATTCCAAAGAATAAATTTAGATTTTTTTACTAATTGTTCCAAGTTTTTCACTGTTTCATTTCCAATATCTAAAATAATTTCATCTTTTTTAACTTCATTTGCTTTTTTATTTATAAATTTATTACCTGATTTTACAATAACATCACTTGATAAAATCAATTTTTGATTATTAATTATTTTTTCAATACCATAATTATTAATACTTGTAAGAGATTGTCCTGTTTCATATTCTTTAGCCTTTAAAAAATCATTCAATAATGCCCCACCTACAAAAATATAATCAGCTAATTTTAAATATTTTTTTATTAAAGGCATTTTTGTAGAAAATTTATCACCACCTAAAATAAATAAAAATGGATGCTTGGGGTTTTTGAAAGCATGAGATAAATTTCTTATTTCTTCTTCTAATTGAAACCCAGCATAACTAGGTAAATATTTTGGTACACCTACGATTGAAGCATGCGCACGGTGAGAAACGGAAAAAGCGTCATTAACATAAATATCTCCGAGTTTTGAAAGTTTTTTGGCAAAATTCAAATCGTTTTTCATTTCACCGTCAAATTTTCTTATATTTTCAAAAAAACTAATCTGTGATTTTGAACATTTTGAAATTTTAAAAAAACGTTTTATTATTGGTTTAAGACTTTCGCTGCCATCTTTGCCTAAATGTGTTATCAAAATTATTTTTGCTCCTTTTTTGATAAGAAAATTTATGGTTGGTAGAGATTTTCTAATTCTAAAATCATCTAGAATTCTCTTATTCTTCATAGGTACATTAAAATCTACCCGTACTAATGCTTTTTTGCCTTTCAGATTTTTTATTTGCTTAATGCTTCGCATATTTTTACAATTTTAGAAAACTTTTTTGAATCTAGGCTCGCTCTACCTGTAAGAAAACCATCAGCCTTGCCATCTTTAATAAATCCTTCAGCATTTTTTTCATCAACTGACCCGCCATAAATTATTTTAATATTCTCAACCATTTTTACACCAAATTTATCACTCAAAATTTTCTTAATAAAAATATTCATCTCACGAAATTCTTCTGGCGTTGCAGAATATGCTCCTTTGCCTATAGCCCAGATCGGCTCATAAGCAACAATAACTTTTGAAATAAAATTTTTAGAAATTCCATTCAAACATTCTTCTATTTGTATTTTTATAAAATTTAAATATTCATGATTTTTATCTCGTATACTCTCTCCCACACAGAGTATAGGAGCAAGTCCAGCTTCAATTGACGCTTTTATTTTTTTGTTCACATCATTATTATTTTCTCCCATCTTGCGTCGTTCAGAATGACCTGCTATCACATATTTTGCTCCTATATTGTAAAGCATATTCCCTGATATTTCTCCTGTATAGGCACCAGTATCCCCCCAAAAAGTATCTTGCGCGCCTAAGCTAGCTTTTAACTTATGACTTTTAGTTTTTAGTAAACAATATAATGGCTCAAGATAAGTATAAGGTGGACAAATTACCATTCCTGTTTTTCTAATATTAGAGACAGATTTTATTATATTGATAAATAATTTTTCTGCTTCTTGTAGAGACAGCGGATTCATCTTCCAATTACCAACAACAATTTTCTTTGCTATTTTTTCAGACATAAATTAATTATATCATATTTTTTATTTCTCTCCCCAACTCCCTATTATCCATGAACCAGAAGGTCCATTGGTAAAACCAGCACTTATTATTCCACTACCATAATTAACACCAACATTATTTTTTAAAAATATTGTATTACCTACTGCTTCTTTTACAGTGGCATTATTACTAAAATAAACTGTGCCTTTCTGTGCATTTACGATTGAAATATTTGAATTATTACTAACCTGAATCGCATTGTTTCCATTACATGGACTATCTAATATACTTGCATCGCATGCACTTTTAGATAGAAGCAATATATAACTGCCGAGAGTTCCAGAATCTTGAAATATAACACCATTATTTATAATAATATAACCATCAGACATTAAAATACCTGACATTGCTCCAAAAGATGAATCCAATTTCACTGTTCCATTAACTATGATATTGCCTGTTGCATATATAGTGCCTGTAATAGTAAGAATGCTATTTATAGTTAAATTACCTGCTATTTTCCTTGGACCTATCGCAGTAGGTGAGGAAATCGTTACATTGCCATTCGTCGTTCCTCCATTAGTTGCATCATTTTCCCACTTAGAAATGTCATCATCAGATATTGGCAAATTTTGAGCTACAGGATCAGCTTGCGATGTATCGCAGGAATTATTATTGCCAGAACCAGTCTGGCAATAAATAGTACCCGTAACAGTAGAACCTGTGACAGTGTGAGCGCGCGCATCACCAGTACCGTTATAGCCAACACGCATATTTGAAATTAATCCAGTACTACCAGCCACGAAAGCATCACCAGTGATATACGCGCCATTTGAACCAATAATATTACCATTTGAATATAAACTGCCATTTACGTGAGAATTATTTTGAAAAATAAATCCGCCTTGACCCGCTTGTGTTCCATATTTAAATATAATGCCTCCTCCAGCTTTAAGTGTTAAGCCGGTCTTTCGTTGATAACTAGACACATCTCCAAGTGAAACAATTTGCTTAACATTGCCTAAAAGAGTTGTAATGGTTGTGATTACTGAATTAGAACCTAGGGTAATAGTTTCATTTTCTGAAATTAATTTACCTTTAAGTATTCGATAAGAAGCATCTTCACTTCCTGATTCAGATAAAAAAAATGATTTTTTTGAATTTAAATTCATATTAGCATTTTTAAATTCACGAATTGATGGCGAAACAAGACCAGAAATTATAGCAAGAGAAATAAAAAGAAAAAAAACAATAGATATCAACATTGCCGCGCCAGATTGATTATTAATTTTTCTTTTCATTTCTTTTCGCATTTTTTATTTTATTAAGGACAGTCCTCAAGAGAGTTTCCCCAAGGACTGTCCTTAATAAAAAATCAATAATTTCCACGAAGCACAACTGTATCATAAAAATTTTCATCACGACCTAGTAAATCATGGTTAGATTTTACTGTTAAAGATATTTTAACTGCCATCCCTTTTGCTGTATTTATCTGTGTAAAAGTAATACCTATGACTGTTATATTCGGTGTATTTAAATTTCCTGTAAATATATTATTTTCTAAAAATCTAATATCTGAACCAGAAAGTGAAAATTCTACAGTTTTATTTACATTATCATCGTCCATAATATCAAGTTTCAAACTATTTGCACTTATTGAATTTATATTATACGCCCGTCTGATTTCCCGAGATATTCTTTCCATTATATTTCCACCTTGCATTAATTCTGCTTGTATTGATGTTTCTTTAAAAGCTTTTGTCATTGTAATCATTGCATCAATTACTGCGATGGAAAGCATCGCAAAAAGAGCAATATAAAAAATAGTTTCTAAAAGTATATACCCTGAATTTATTTTTTTTATATTTTTCATAAATTTTTTATGATGAAAAAATATTCATTATATAAAAAGATAAAGTTTTGTTTACAACAATCCCGCCTTCGGTCCAAGACACAGTGATAGTAATTAATTTTGTTCCAGTATCATTTACTCCAGAACTTGTAATATCTTCAGTAGATGCATCACGATTAACATTCGCTATATTTATAGTGCGTGTAAAAATTCCTACAGTAGATGGAGTAGCAGACAAAGTCCAAGATCCTGAAAAAACAGAATAATAATCAGTACCAACATTTAAAGCAGAGATATTACTCCATGCATTATCTCGAATAATACGCACTGTTTCAGCTCCTTCTTCCAGTAAAAAAGCCGCTTGAGAAGTATGGAGCGCTTGACGAGACACATAAATAGCTTTTTGAGTAACAGACATCGCAGTCAAGATTGAAACGATGATGATAGATGCCACTATTACCACCTCAATTATCATAAACCCGCCTGTTTTTAGAATTTTTTTCATTTGAATTTAATTAACACTAATTGCGCCAGGAGCAGAAATCATAATAACTTTCGAATATGAAAGTGTTGAAACAGTTATAGTGCCAGTCTTATCAGGAACACCAGAAAGACGTTTAAAATAAACATCTCCCGAAGTAGAACTAACTCCCGCTAATGTAACATTAGAAATACTAGCTGGTGAATTTATATTTATAATATTATTACCTTGCGCTCCCAATGAAAAAGTTTTACCTTTAAAAATTATAATTTGGTCAGATTGAAAATGTATACCATATTCTGAAAAATTTGTTGAAGCTAAACTTTGGGATTGCGCATTATGAAGCGCTGATATGATATCTTCTACTGCATTTTTAAACACTTGATTTTCTTTCATCTTTGAAAATTGCGGAAGCGCAACTGTAACAAGAATCCCAATAATAGTAACAACTACCAATATTTCCACTGCAGTTATTCCTCTTTGATAAAACTTACTCATTTCATTATTTTATATTATCCATTACCGAATACAAAGGTGAGATCATTGAGATAGCAAAAAATCCAACAGCGGCGCCAATAAATACCATAAGCACGGGTTCAATAATTACGGAAAGATTCTTGGTTTTATTTTCTATTTCTCCTTCATAAAAAGAAGCAACTTGAAGCAACATATCTGATAATTTTCCAGTCTCTTCTCCAACTTGAATCATTTCTGTCATCATTATTGGATAAAGATTTTGGTTTTCTTCAAAAACTTTAGAAAACGGGGCTCCTTTTTCTATTGCTTCTTTTGTCTGATTTAGAATTTTTTTATAATAAATATTTTGTACCACATCTTCTGTTATTTCTATAGCTCGGGTTATAGAGACCCCTGATAGTAGAAGCGAAGACATCGTACGCGTAGTGCGAGCGGTATTTAACTCTCTAGATAATTTACCAATAATAGGAAGTCTTATAATTATAAAATCAACATACTTTTTCATAAAAGAAGCACGTAAAAAAGAAATTATTATAAGAACAGATCCGATTATTAAAACAAAAGATAAAATTAAATATTGATAAAAAAAGTTGCCTAATAAAATTATAAATCTCGTCGAAGCTGGCAATTGCACTCCAAGTTCTTTAAATGTGCTGGCAAGCGTCGGTACAACAAAAGCAAACATTAAAACACCTATTAAAACCATAGCGGAAAGAATTATTCCAGGATAGATAAGCGCTCCTTTTATTTTTTTAGTCAAAGAATGCGCTTTTTCCAGATTCATACCAACTTCAGAAAGCGCGTCATCGAGATTTCCAGATTCCTCGCCAGCGCGTGTCATTGATACAAAAAGTTTTGAAAAAACATTCGGGAATTTCATAAGTCCTGAAGAAAGTGTTCCCCCAGCGTTTATTTCATTGCTTAATGATGTTAAAATTTTATTAAATGTAACATTTTTCGTTTGTTTTTTTAAAACTGATAATGCTCTAAAAAGTGAAAGTCCGGCTCGAAGCATTCCGCTCAAATTTTTAGTAAAAATAATTTGCTCTTCAATATTTACTCTTAAAAACATACGTTGAAATATGGATAAAAGACCAAAAGAGTTGTCTTTTTTCTCTTTTATAGATCTAGGAACGTTTCCACGAGACTTTAACTCACGAGAAAGAGAAAAACGGTCCATCGCATCCATTGTACCTTCAAATATTTCTCCATTTTTTAATTTTGCTTTGTATGTAAAAAGCATATTGTATTTTTGGTTATAGTTTTAAAATTAAAAGATTTTAAGAGTCGTGGGTTCCCTGTCCTTATGACTCCGAGGGCGAAGGCTCAGA